>JAFUMP010000021.1 GCA_017482685.1 bacterium
AAGGTATTGAAGGTGAGAGTTTGTTACTCTTACTGAACGATGAAGGGATTTGTGCTTCTAGTGGTTCAGCCTGCACAAGTGGTTCTCTTGACCCTAGTCATGTTTTATTAGCTATTGGACTTCCGCATGAAGTTGCACACGGAAGTTTAAGATTAACACTTTCTAAATACACAACAGAAGAAGAAATAGATAAAGTTATTGAAGTTGTGCCAAGAGTTGTAGAATATTTAAGGAAGATGAGTCCTGTTTGGGACGAACTTGTTAAAGGAGTAAGAAAATATGTCATCTAAAAAAGCATTGATTGCTATGAGTGGTGGTATAGATTCCAGCGTTGCTGCCTTACTTACAAAAAATCAAGGATATGATTGTATTGGTTGCACAATGAAACTCTATAACAATGAAGATGCAAACATTCCCAAAGAACACACCTGCTGTTCTCTTGACGATGTTGAAGATGCAAGAAATGTTGCTTATAAATTAGGCATACCCTATTATGTATTTAATTTTACTGATGATTTTAAAGAAAAAGTAATTGATAAATTTATTAAATGCTATGAGTGTGGAATTACCCCAAATCCGTGCATTGATTGTAATAGATATATAAAGTTTGATAAACTTTATCATCGAGCAAGGGTTCTTGGTTGTGATTATATTGTTACAGGTCATTATGCAAGAATTGAATTTGATAGCAAAAAGTATATTTTAAAAAAAGCCATTGATGAGACAAAAGACCAAAGTTATGTTTTATATTCAATGACACAAGAACAGCTTAAACATACTCTATTCCCGCTAGGTTCAATGACAAAAACAGAAACTAGAAAAATTGCAAATGAAAATAATTTTATAAATTCAAATAAACCTGATAGCCAAGATATATGTTTTGTTCCTAATGGAGATTACGCGAGTGTTATTGAGAATTATACAGGTAAAAAATATACAAATGGAAATTTTATTAACACTAGCGGTGAAATAATTGGAAAACATAAAGGAATTATAAATTATACAATAGGCCAACGAAAAGGGCTTGGAATTTCAAGTAAAGAGCCTTTATATGTTTGTAAAATTGATGCCAAAAACAACACAGTAACTCTTGGAAATGACAAAGAATTATTTGAATCTGTTGTATTAGTAAAGGATTTCAATTGGATTATTGAGAAACCACTTGAAAGTGAAATAAAATGTAAAGTAAAAGTTAGATATCGTCAAAATGAACAAAGTGCAACGTTAATTTTGTTAGAAAATGATATTGTAAAAATAATTTTTGATAAACCACAACGAGCAATTACTCCGGGTCAAGCTGCGGTTGCCTATTTAGGCGATATTGTTCTTGGAGGTGGCGTAATTGAAAATGTTAATTAATGAAAGGAGAAAAAAATGCTATATAGTGAAAAAGTAATGGACCATTTTAGAAATCCAAGAAATGTTGGCGAAATTTTAGATGCCGATGGAATTGGAGAAGTTGGAAATGCTAAATGCGGTGATATTATGCGAATGTATATTAAAGTAAAGGATAATATCATAACAGATGTTAAATTTATGACTTTTGGGTGTGGTAGTGCCATCGCTACTAGTTCTATTGCTACTGAAATGATAAAAGGACAACCCATTGAAAAAGCTCTAGAACTCTCAAATCAAGCAGTTGTTGAAGCCCTAGGGGGTCTTCCTACACATAAAATTCATTGTTCTGTTTTAGCCGAAGAAGCTGTTAAGGCCGCTGTTAAAGACTATTATGACAAAAATAAAATTGACTATGACAAATCAAAATATTGCTTAGGTGAATGCCCTTGCAATCACGAACATTAATAAAACTTTATGTTATAATAATTTCATAGAAAGGAGTTTTGTTTATGAAGATACAAGGAACACCTGAAGAAATGGAACAAGCTAAAAATTGGTGGAAAGACCAAAAAAAGAGAATTGACGAAGAATATAAAGAAGCAAAGAAAAAAGATAAAAATGCTAAAAAAGACACTTCCCTTGTGAGCCCTGAAAATAAAGAAAGAACTTATCGCAGACACGAGGTTAGTTTTTCACAAATCAAAGGAGATAAAAGTCAAAAGTATTTAGATAATTATCTTGCAAAACACAGCTCACAAGAAGATGATTGGAAAAAGCAACTTGATGACGAACTAACAAAAAAGGTTATGTATAGAGCAATTTATCGTTTTGAGGGCAACGATAGAGAAATTTTGCTTATGTTTATGCAAAATATCACACAAAGAGAAATTGCTGAAAAACTTGGAATCTCTGCAAGTGCTGTTAGTCAAAGATTAAAAGTTCTTAAAGAAGATTATAGAATTATGCTTTGCAATGACTATGAATTTAAGAAAACAAAGCAATTTAGGGATTTGAAATGGGAAAGCAAAAAAGCATTTAACAAATGTCTTGATGAGATTAGAAGAACTGGCAAATTTACAATAAATCTAAATGATGTGCTAGACCTTATCCAAGAAGTTAAAAAGATAATCAAAAAGACCATTAGCACAGGAGCAGATAAAAACATCAAACAAAAGTTATCTCAAAAAATTGATTACTCTAACCTAGATGATAATTGGATTGAACAAACAAATAAGATATTTGCAGATTATGGCATTGAAGCCCATTTTGAGAACTTAAAGAACTTTAAGGGAAATTTCTTCCAAGTTGTGAAAATGGTTGAAGATTTTATTGAAGAACTACAAGAAAAGGCACTAAAAAAGGAAAATTAAAAGAAATTTTTAACAAAAACTCAATTTTGCCTTAATTTTTACTAAAAAATTGTCCTTATATATAGAGGGACTAAATACTTTGCGATTTAGAACTACCAAA
>JAFUMP010000022.1 GCA_017482685.1 bacterium
AATGTGATTTAATCGAAGAAATTTCAAGGATAAATGGTTACGACAAAATTACTCCAACTTTACCAACAAAAGGAGAGCCAGCTGAAATTTCTCTCACTGAAAGAGTAATTAAAAAGATTCATGAATTAATGCTTGCTTGTGGTTTGAATGAAATGCAAACTTCATCATTAATCGGAGAGCCTTTATTAAAACAATTCAATATGAAATATGATAAAGAGAACGCCGTTTTTGTTGAAAACCCAGCTTCAGAAGAGTTTGCAATGCTTCGTCAAACAATGGCTGCAAGTTTACTTAACTGTGTAAAATATAATTATGATAATGGTCAAAAAGATTTTTGGGGCTATGAAATAGGAAGAACTTATATTAAAGTAGCAGAAGCTAATGAAAAAGATTCAGGTGTAAAAGAAACACAAACTTTAGCTGGTGTAATTACTGGCAATGTTCAAAAATCTTTATGGCAAAATACCGGAGAGGTAGACTTTTATACAGTAAAAGGTATTGTGGATAAAATTTTAGAAGAGTTTGGACTAACAAGAAGAATTAAATTTGCTCTATTAGCAGATTCTCCTCTTGCAGAATCTCATAATGCACTTCATCCGTATAAAACAGCAGTTCTTACAATGTTAGGGAAACAACCGCAAATTATAGGTTATTACGGAGAAATTCATCCAGAATTAAGAGGTAAATTAAAATTAAATCAATCCGCTTTCTTATTCAAACTTGATTTAGATATGCTTATTGAAGGTGTAAATGAGTCAGTTCCTCGTTACAAAAAATTACCTCAATTCCCAGAAGTACAAAGAGATTTGGCTGTAATTATACCTAAAAAAACTTCATGGGATGATTTAGAAAAAGTTGTTAAAAAGGGTGTTGATAATAAAATCTTTAACGGATGTGACGTATTTGATATCTACGAAGGTGAACATGTTTCAGAAGGGTTTAAATCAGTTGCATTTAGAATCAAAATGCAAGATGTAAATGCTACATTAACAGATGAGGCGATTGAAACACAAATGGCGAATGTTCGTTCAGCATTAAAAAAAGCAATGCCTGACTTAAGCTTTAGAGAATAATCATAATATTATAAAACTAATGCGGGGTTGAATATATATATTCAACCCCGCATTTTGTTAATTTATGTAAATACATATTTATAAATTTAGCAATTTAAATACAACAAAAAACTTTAACAATATATAGGGAATTTTTAGTTTATATTGAGGTATTACTATGACATTAAATACAGATAGCATTAGCGCTATTAAAACTGTCGAAAATACAAATATTGAAAATAGTAACAGTTCTTCCGAAACTTCTAAAGAAGGTATTTTCAAGGAAGAATTAGAAAAGAAAACAAATAATGAAAATAATAATGATGATATTTTAAAACAAATCAAAGATTTAGAAGCACAAAAAAAAGAACTTGAAAATAACAAAAAAAACAAAGATAAAAACAATATGTTTACAGGTGGATTAATAGGCTTGTTTTCATCATTTTTCGCATTGGGAAACGCTGCAAATGCAAATAGTGTATCACAAAGTACAAATTCTTTAAGAATATGCTATGACAAACTCGCTTTCTTAATAAAAAATAGAAGTCTTAGAAGTGCTCTTCCACTTGCTTTTGCAAGTGCCTTCACTACAAGCATGATATTGACTGGAGTCATTGGTGGATTAATAGCTTCAAAAACAATCTTTGGTGAAGAATATTATGATAATAAAATTTCTAATCTCGACAAAAAAATTACTGAAAAACAAGCTATGCTAACGACTTAAAACATTAATTATAATAATAAATAATTACGCTCAGTATTAGGTATATAGGCTTTTTTATAACATTCAGGAATAATAATTTTTACATATTCCTCTCTTTTTCGAAGCCCACTCAACCCAACAATCGTTTTGTCATGATTAAAAAAATCTTTAATAAATTGCATGTTTCAAACCTCATTATTATATGATATAATTTAATTAAGGTTATTTATTAAAAAGTAAAGAGAGCTGTTATTAATAAAATAATTTAGCATTCTAATATTTAATAATTGAAGTTAGTAGACTAAATAAATATAATTCAGAAAGGTTAGAAAAATGGGAAAAGTTACAAAAGATATGGGAATTTTAGATATTGTTCAACAATATCCACAAGCAGTAGAAGTTTTCCAAAAATATGGTATGGGATGCCTTGGGTGCGCAGCAGCTAGATTTGAAAATCTTGAAGCTGGTGCAAGAGTTCACGGATTTGATCCCGACCAAATGTGCGCTGATATAAATGCACTTATCGAAGAATAGTTAATGATAAGGCTAGTAGTAAAACTACTAGCCTTATATGTAAAAAAGAGGAGTTTTATTATGACGGTTTGGCAATTATTAGCTATCTGTGGAATCGGGTTTATAATATTAGAAATCTTTACACCAAGTATGTTTTTCTTAAACTTTGCTTTAGCATCTTTCATTACAGCAGGAGTTTCTTTTTGGGTAAAAAATCCTTATACTTTAGCTATTATATTTGTAGTTTTTTCTTTTATATCATTTATTTTTCTACGTCCTATAATAATGAAAAGATTTAATAAATCAAATGAAACAGGAATCAACAACAAATATATTGGCAAAATTGTAAAAGCAGAAACCAGTATTGATAATAATTCTGGCGTGATTAGCATTTATGGAGAACGCTGGGAAGCACGTAGTGAAAATGGTACAATTATTAATCAAGGTAGCGAAGTGAAAATTGTACGCAATGAAAGTATTATAATGTATGTTTCTGAAAATTTTGAATAATTAAAAAGTTTATTAAAAAAGAGAAGGAGGGATTAATGTTTTCATTTTCATTATTTTTAATTGCTTTAGCTATTATTTTTGTTGTAAAAGGTGTTGTTATTGTACAACAAGCTGAAGTTGTAATAGTTGAGCGCTTAGGAAAATTTGACAGAGTTCTTGAGTCAGGTTTTAATTTTATAATACCTGTTATCGAAGCTCCTCGCGCAATAGATTGGAAAACTTCACAAAGAGGATTTGATGGCTCTACATATTCTATCATCCAAAAAAGAACTAGAATCGATTTAAGAGAAGCTGTATACGATTTCCCTCGTCAAAATGTAATTACAAAAGATAATGTTTCAATAAGTATTAACGCACTTTTGTATTTCCAAATAGTTGATCCAAAATCAGCAGTTTATGAAATCCAAAACTTACCAGAAGCTATTGAAAAATTAACTCAAACAAACCTAAGAAACTTAGTTGGTCAATTAGACCTAGATGAATCTTTAGTTTCTAGAGACAAAATTAACCACGAATTAAGAGCAATTTTAGATGATGCGACAAACAAATGGGGCGTAAAAGTTAATCGTGTAGAATTACAAGATATCATTCCACCTACCGATATTCAAACTGCCATGGAAAAACAAATGAAAGCTGAACGTGATAGACGTGCAGCTATTCTTGAAGCTGAAGGTTTGAAAAAATCAGCAGTTCTTAAAGCAGAAGGGGAAAAAGAAGCAGCTATTAACCGTGCAGAAGGTGAAAAACAAGCAAATATTTTAAAAGCAGAGGGTATTGCTCAAGCAAGAATTTTAGAAGCTGATGGTGAAAAAGAAGCTATTGGCAGAATCATTAATGCTCTTGCAGATAAAGGGCAACCTGATAAATATTTAATCGCTATGAAGTATTTAGAGACAATGAAAACTATTACTTCTGGTCAAAATAACAAAGTTGTTTACATGCCTTATGAAGCAACTGGAATTTTAAGCTCTGTTGACGGTATTAAACAAATGCTTGATAGTAATAAATAATTTAGTTATTAATAAAAACAAAAAATGGGGGATTTTTACTTTGTAAAAATCCCCCATTTTTTTATAAAAGATTAATTCTTAAATATTAGCTAATTGTTTGTAATAATCGTGAGATTGTTCAAACTTATAAGCAATATTAAATAACTTAGCTTCGCTTAATTGTGGTGACATCAATTGTAAGCCTATTGGCATACCATCTCCATCAAAACCAGCAGGAATACTCATTGCAGGAATACCAGCCAAGTTAGCCGAAATTGTTGCAATATCAGTAAGATACATTGCTAGTGGATCTTCTGTTTTTGAACCCAAATCAAACGCTGTATTTGGACAAGTTGGAGATATTAAAACATCAACTTTTTCAAAAGCTTTAACAAAACCTTCTGTTACAACTCTTCTCATTTGTTGAGCTTTTTTGTAATATGCATCATAGTAACCAGATGATAATGCATAAGTTCCTAACATAATTCTACGTTTAACTTCTGCACCAAAACCTTCAGCTCTTGATTTGCAGTACATTTCTAGAAGGTTTTCTGCATTATCAGTTCTATGTCCATATCGAACTCCGTCAAATCTAGCCAAATTTGAGCTACATTCTGCAGTTGCTAAAATATAATATATACCAATTGAATGTTTAAGATTAGGTAAAGAAATTTCAACAACTTCTGCGCCTAAAGCTTTATATGTATCAATTGCATTTTGCATCGCTTTTTGAACATCTGGAGCAAGCCCTTCTCCAACAAGTTCTTTAACTACACCAACCCTCAATCCCTTAATATCATTGTTTAAGCTTGCTCTATAGTTTTGAACAGGTATATTCAAAGAAGTTGAATCGTGAGGGTCATAACCTTCAATAATTTCTAAAAGCGCAGCTGAATCTTCAACTGTTCTAGAAAATGGACCAATTTGGTCAAGAGATGATGCAAAAGCAATAAGCCCATATCTTGATACTTTACCATAGGTTGGTTTCATACCTACAATACCACAGAAACTTGCTGGCAAACGAATACTTCCACCTGTATCAGAACCTAATGCAAGTGTAGCTTCACAAGATGAAACTGCTGCAGCAGAACCACCTGAAGAACCACCAGGAACTTTATTTAAATTCCAAGGATTATGAACTTTTTTGAAAGCTGAATTTTCGTTTGATGATCCCATTGCAAACTCATCTAAATTTGCTTTACCTACGATTGGAA
Organism: bacterium; assembly: GCA_017482685.1. Lineage (GTDB taxonomy): Bacteria > Cyanobacteriota > Vampirovibrionia > Gastranaerophilales > Gastranaerophilaceae > CAG-196. The sequence continues at coordinate 4,982 of JAFUMP010000022.1, forward strand.
CTAAATTATCAAGTAATTTTTGTGTAACTGTAGCATTATACGGTGATACAAAATTTTCTAAAATTTTACTTGAAGCTGTTGTTCTTGATCCAACTAAATTCATATTATCTTTTAACGCTAAAGGTACACCTGCTAAAAGCGGTAAATCTTCATTTTTTGCAACTTTTTCATCAACTTTTTTAGCAGTTTCTAACGCAATTTCTTCTGTTAAAGAATTAAACGCTCCTAATTTTTCATCAATAGAATTGATTCTATCTAAAGAAGCTTTTGTTAATTCTGTTGCAGAAACCTTTTTTTCTTTTATTGCGCTAAATTGTTCCATTGCGCTTTTTCTTAATATTTCTTGCATATCTTCTCCTTAATTTCCATTAAGAAAATTATATCACAAAATATAAATTTCCTTATTTTCTAATTCTCTTCATTTTCAATCGGCTTAGTTAAAACACTTATTATACTTAAAATTATCATTATAAAAATTAAAATTCCGATATAAATAAAGTAATGTTTTAATATACCTGAAAAATATGTTGCAATTGCGCCACCAACAATCGCTACCGATGTTAAAATAGCAACAGTTTTCTTTTGAGAAAAACCTGCTTTTAATAATTTGTGATGAATATGTTCAGCGTCTGCAACAAACGGTGAAGAACCCTTCATAATTCGTCTTAAACTTGAATAAGTTATATCCATAATAGGAACAGCTAATACTAAAAACGGTAATAAAATAGCTAAAGTTGCACCTTTCATAACCCCAGCAATAGAAAGAGTTGCTAACAAGAAACCCGAAAATAGCGCTCCAGAATCTCCCATAAATATTTTTGCAGGATTAAAATTGAAAGTTAAAAAAGCTAACATAGAACCAGCTAAAATAAAAGCTATGAGTGCAGTGATAGGTTGTGCTGGAGTCATTGCAACTGCAACAAGCGCTAATGCTACCGAATTAACTGTTATTACAGAACCAGCTAAACCATCTACTCCGTCAATAAAATTAACCGCATTAGAAATCCCCACAATCCAAAGAATTGTTATTGGATAAGAGAAAAATCCTAAATTTATAGCCTCGCCAAAAGGATTAAATAATGTATCAATTTTCACACCAAGCAAATAAACAATTGTTGCAATTGAAAGCTGTATTACAAGTTTAAATTTAGCATCTAAATTATAAATATCATCAATTAACCCTAATAAAAACATCAAAGAACCACCAAGAAGAATACCTGATAATAAGCTCCCGTAAGGATAATAACTAAGTAAAACCAAAAATAGAAATGTTAGCATTGTGCTTAGCCAAATTGCAATTCCACCCAACCTCGAAATTGGTGCTTTATGAATTTTTCTTTCATTTGGCAAATCAACAAGTCCCTCTTTTTGAGACCAATCAATTACAAAAGGTACAATAAATACACCTAATAAATAAGAAATAAATGCTCCTATTACATGAGCTTGTGAAAGTTTTATTATCATAACATCCTCAATAGTTTTTCTATATTGTAACACGAGCAAAAAAATATTAATATTTGAAATGTTTTTATAAAAAAAGATGTTGCGTTAAATGCAACATCTTTTTCAAAGTTATTCTTGCATAATTAATTCAAGGGTTTTGAGTTTCTCTTCAGGTTCAGCACCAAAATTATTTATTATTTCATTAGCATATTTATAATAAGCATCTTTATAATCTTTTAAAATATTTTCTTCTTTTAAATATTTATAAACCTCTCTCAATACATGGCAAGCAGTTCTTGATTTTTCTATATTTCCTTGACTTAATTGCATAATAGATCCAGCTCTTTGTCTATAAAAATATAAACACTTATCTAATAAATATATTTGTCTTGTTTTTGTAAAAGCTTTCCAATAAAATTCAACATCCTCATAAATTATTTTTTCTGGCCAATCAAGACTATGTTTCATTAAAAAATTTCTTCTATAAGCTTTATTCCATGTAATTAAAGGTAAACTTCCCAAATTCGTTTCATTTAAAGTAAGATAACCTTCAGGCATATTATAAAAATACATATTAAAATCCATTGGCGCTTTTCTATTTTCTGCTTCAAGCCAGTAATCAGCCTTAAACCAAACAGAATCAAGCCCTGTTTCATTGAATTTTTGTACAACTAAAGATATGCAATTTCGTTCTATCCAATCATCTGAATCAATAAAAAACATTATTTCACCAGTAGCATTATGCAAACCTGTTGTCCTTGCCCCGCCAAGCCCTTTGTTCTGTTTATGTCGAATAATTTTAATTCTAGAGTCTTCTTTAGCTAATTTTTTAACAATGTTTATAGATTTATCTTGTCCACAATCATCTACACAAATTATTTCAAGATTTCTATAAGTTTGCTCCATAATACTGCGCAAACATTGTTCAATATATGGTTCTACATTATAAAACGGAACAACTACACTTACTAAAGGTTTTTTACGAATATCTAAACACTCATAATCAGCCGGAAAATCCATATTTTTAAGAAATTCTATAGCTAATTTTTTATTTTCATTAGTTGGGCAAGATTGCAACATCATGTTAATACGATTTTGCATAAGTTTTACTAACGAAATCTTATGCTCTTCATAAATACCCTCTTTTTTATAAAAATCTCTAGTTTCTTTAACTGTTTGAAAAATATCTGCTGGAGTTCCATTTCCATTTTGGAATGTTGTTACAACAGATCCTTCTCTTATTCTATAGTTATATAAACAATCTTTTAACGTAAGCACTTTATGATGATGAGAATAATAACGGAAATAAAAATGTCCATCCTCATCAAATTTAATATTCGTAGGCCAATGAATATTAAGTTTTCGCACTGACTCTGTACGATAAGCTTTCATTCCGCACATATCAGGGAATGATACTACATTTTCTGGAGTTAAATATACATATCCTCCTGGATAATTACAAATTGGCTCATCCTGATAAGTACCAGTTGCATCATAATATCTATAACCATTAAACCATATACTTTCCGTTGTACAATATTTAAAGGCATCATAAAGAACTTGTAAAGTATTAGGATTTATCCAATCATCTGAATCAACACAGAAAAAATACTCGCCTATTGCATTATCAAGAGCTAAATTTCTAGCAGCCCCAACACCTCGATTTTTATCTTGATAAAAAATCCTTATTCTTGAATCTGTTTTAGCTAAATCTTCAACAATTTTTATTGAATTATCACCACCACAATCATCAACACATAAAATTTCAAAATCTTCAAATGTTTGCGCAAGTATACTTTCTATACATTGTTTTACATATTTTTCTACTTTATAAACAGGAACAATTATTGAAAATGTTGTCATCTAGACCTCACAATTAGTTTTTCTTAAATTAAACTCAAGCGCAAGCTTTTGGAATGTCAATGCTTTGTAAAATTTTAAGTCTGCAGAATACTTTGAACTTAATCGCCAACATATTTCTTCTAAACTGTCAGTTTTCTCTTTATTAAATCGTGGACAAATTTCATTGTTATAGAAACTTTTAGCAACTTCATAATTACCATAAATTAGTAAATCATCCAAAATGTTTATATAAGCTATTTCATTATTTGGGTTTAATTTTATAGCCAATTTATTAATATCATTATGATTTTCAACCCTCGAAAGTATACTAGAAAGTCCCATTTTATTTTTAAAATGAGCTTCAGTTTCCCTACATTCAGGAATATTATTTATATAAATAAACTCGTTGATTTGATTCTCAATCTGATCTAAATATTTACTCAAATCCAATACCAAAACAAAATCTTCACAATCCTTAGCATAAGACATCATTGTCATACATACCAATGCTCGGTGAATCATTAATATAAATTCTGTACTCTTATATTCATATAAAATATTATCAATAAGTTCTTGATCAATTGATATAGATTTTAAAAACTTTAAAAACTCTTCTTGAGAATAATCAAAAAAATACATAGCTCTAAACATACAAGATAATTTAGGCTCTTTTAAATTGTTGAGGCTTATTTCACTTAATTCAATAAGTTGTTCGGGCTTTCTTTCAAGGTGCCAAAGCTTTTCTAAACAAACAGCATAACCTCGTTCAACACCCTTATAAAAATAAAAATCTTTAAGTTGTTTATATACATCTATAACATTTTCATTTTTAACTATTGCAGCTGCACATTTTAAAAAGAAATCTCTTACCATAAAACTCCCTTTCGATAATATTTTATATAATTGTAAATTATATAGCTATTTTTTTAAACTTTATTCATATTTTTGGTTGATATTTTATTAAAATAGCCCCAAATATGTTTACAAAAAATACTATATAAGTTAATATTAGTATGTTGTTTAATATTTTGTAACAATTTGGCAATTAAATTTGTTTTGAATGTTTATTTAGAATATAATGTCAATTATTACAAAGTACAACCCATTATTATTAACAAATTAGGAATTCGGATACTATGAAGAAACAATTTTGCTACTTGCTTGCGATGTTTTTCTTGCTTTCAATAAGTAAGGCTAATGCTGATCCTTTTGCAGGAGGTATAAACGCTAGCGCAGGCGGTTATGATGCTGGTGCTTTCAATAAAATGGAGCAATCTCAGATTAACAATTATCAACTAGAAAAAAGTTATGTCCAGTCATTAGATCACATAACCAAAGATGAAAGCATTTATGATGCTTCAATAGAAGAAAATATTGCTCGTGAGGGGATTTTATATAACCCACATTTTTTGTTAGAAAAAATCCAATTTGAAGGTAATACAAAAATTGATTCTGAAGAGTTAAATAAACTAGCACTAGAAGTTCTAGGAGAAGATATTTTCTTCGATGAACTATTAGAAGTTTGCTCAAAAGTAACAAGACTTTATCACGAAAAAGGATATATCACATCTTATGCAACAGTTCCACCACAAAGAATCGTAGATGGAGTTGCTGTAATTCATATCGTTGAAAGTAAAGTTGGCGAAATGAATATCGAAGGCGAAAAATGGACTCGTGAATGGTATTTAAGAAATATCATTATGGGCAAAGCTGGCCTAAGAGAAGGTGATGTATTCAATTCAAAAACTCTACAAAGAGCAATGAAAGAAATTAATCGTGAAGATTATGTAAAAGTACAAACTGAAGTTGAACGTGAAGCAACTGGAGAAGAAAATACTTCAATAACTCTTAACGTAAGAGATAGATTCCCGCTTAATGCTGGTTTTATGTATGACGATTACGGTCGCTCTTATACTGGCGCACAAAGAGTTTCGTTCTTACTAGGAATGGATAACTTAACAGGCTTAGGTGATAAAATTTATGGTGGAACAATTCTTTCTTCTGGCGCAACAGGTTGGATGGCTGGATATTCACTACCAGTAAGTCCTTATGGAACAAGATTCTCTTTTGATTTTTCTGATTCTCACGTAAGACTTGGTGGTCCATACAGAGGACTTGGTGTTAAAGGTAATGCTCAAAGCTATTTCTTTAAATTAACTCATCCACTAATTCAAACAGCAAAATCTGACTTATTCTTATATACTGGATATGATTTAGTTAATGCAAATACATCTTGGAGTCCAGCAGGCGCAAGAAGCTATCTATCCGACTATAGCTTAAATGTATGGCGTTCTGGCTTATACGGTATGACTGATGACGATTATGGTCGTTGGATTGGAAATTTAGCAATTGATTTTGGTATGGGTGGTTCTGATAATATGAACTCACAAAGTGATACCACATTTGTTAAATTTGGCGCAAGTGCAACACGTGTTCAAAGATTATTCTCAAGAAGTATGGGTGTAGTAAGAGTAAGTGGTCAATATTCACCTAATAAACTATTTGCAGCAGAACAAATGCAACTTGGTGGACCTTACACGCTAAGAGGCTACCAACCTGCTGAGCTAATCGGTGACTATGGCGTATCTGGTACAATTGAATACAGAACACCTATTCCATTTATGGATAGAATGTGGCCTTGGCTTGATGAAAGAATGAGATTTGCAGTATTCTATGATTGGGGCTTTATTGGAGAAAATGGAAACCAATACAATTATCCACAATCATTCCTACACAGCGTAGGCTTCGGTACTTATTTAAGTCTATCAGAATGGTTGACTGCTCAAGTAGGTGTAGGCTTCCCATTCGGTAATGATTACAATGAAAACACTGCAAGATTCTACTTCTCAATTAACTCAGACTTAGACAGATTAATTCCATTAAGAAATCCTGAGAAGATATAGGAAATATAAACTTAAAATAAAATGGGACGACTTTAAAAAGTCGTCCCATTTTATTTAGAATTATTTAAACATTACTAAAATTAAATACAATGAAGTTATATATAAAATCAAAAATTTAATATAACACAATTCTTACGTACTTGTTAGCATAATTAACAAAAAACTAAAGTATAAAAAGTATCTAACTATACAAATCATTAAATCACACTCATCTATAAGGATTCAAAGGAGAAACCAAAGAGTATTTAAAATACTTTAAACCAATTCAATATTTATTTCTATACAAAACAAAAAAGAAAAGTTAATAATATTATAATTAAAGAAATAAAACCTTAAAACAAGTTTTAAGGTTTTATTTTATTTTTAATTTACGATCTTTATTTTCTTATTTTGTTGGAGTAAAAGGTCTTACAACAGTTACAGAACCGTCAACATTCTTACGAACACCTGTTTCAATTTCTTCATCCAAGTCTGCAGCAAATGCAACTGGAGTCATTACTTGTTGAGCGTCTATTGCTGATGAAACCTCATCCCTATTAAGATTTTTTAAGATTTTTTCAGCTTCATCCTTAGTTGGATCTTCAGGATCACTATCTGGTTCAACTGGTGGCACTACAGGACTACCTGGAACAACTAAATATGTATTCATTGCAGTTTGTGTTCCTTTATTCCAACCATTTTCACCATTTGCCATATCATAAGTAATTTCAGTATTTCCATCTATAGTAATTACTTGAGAATCTCTTATATTTGTATATTTTAGAGTATAATCTCTATTTGGTAATTTTACTGTTAAATTTCTTGTTTCACCACCGACTTTAATTGTATCAGCTACGGCATTGTCTTTAATAACAATATCTTTATCAGAAGTTAAATAAACCTTGCCAGCATTTATATTATCAATATTCATATTATCATTAGATTTCAAGAATGCATAACTTGTATTATCTTGCTCAAATTTTGTAACATTTCCACCAGCTATATTTACATAACCTTTATCACCTACTATGTATCTACCAATAGGTGTATACTTTTCCATTACTGTATTTATTAAATAATTTTTATCTTCTAAGCCACCGATGTATTGTTTTGCAGCAAATTCATATTCATTAGCAGTAATAAGCGCTTTTCCATCTGTGACAATATTTAAGGTATCAGAAGTTAATGCAACTTTGTTTGCAGTTGTATCAACTGTAACAGCAACGCTTCCATCGTGAGCAACAGCATTAATATCACCACCAACATTTAAATGACCTGGTAACAAATCTTTTAAATTATCGTCATAACCACCAATATGAATATTATGAATTGAATCAACATTTAAATTACCATCGATATCATTATAACCAACTACGTGAATGAAATGTTTTTGATTGTCATTGGAACCAGTTGTAGTTTTTAAATCAACATTACCTGCAACATTTACAGTACCAATTTCTACATAGCCACCAGTATTCGACATTTTTAAGTCACCACCGACTTTAGCTTTTCTTATAAGATTAGCTTGACCATCCGCATTAGATGTAACATTTCCTGTAACTTCAAAAACTTTACCATTGTTATTATAATTAATACCAACATTACCTTTTGAATCGATATTTAAATCTCCGGCAATTTTACCACCTTCAATAATTGTAACAATATCTTCGCCAGATAATACATAAACATCACCATCAATTTCAACAGCTTTAAGCCTTACAGCTGTATGAGTATAATCATTGCTTGTATTAGGACAAATTAAGAAATTTTGTCCATCTTTAGTAATTAAATTCAAACCTTTTGTAGCACCAATATATCCACCAATTAATTCTACAGAAGGTGCTACTATATTGAATTCACCACCAATATTAAATTCAGATTTAACCCCATCGCCATCTTTAATAACTATACCATTAGTAGCTGCTTGATTTATGCCTTGGATATCTAAATTACCATTTAAATAATTTACAGCTAAAGCTTGTGTTGTTAATTGTAAATCTCCTGCTGTAGTAAACTTCGCACCATCAAACAACATACCATTTGGGTTAGAAATAATTAATTTTGAAACACCTTGATTTGAACTAATACTACCGTAAACCTTTGTCATGCCAGAATTAACAGTATTTACTACAGTTAGTCCATTTGCACCGTCAACAGCATTGAAGTTTAAAGATTCTCCCTTATTGACGTTTAAAGAATCCCAATTTACGTGAGAATTACCATTGAAATTCAATGTAGCAGAGTCTTTTCCCAAATCTGTACCAAGATAACCACCTTGAGCGCTATTGATAACTGCTCCACCATTTCCTACACCAAGTCCAGTATCACCAGTCATTATTGAAGCTGATACTTGCATTGATGCGAATACTGTACATAATGCTATTGCTGATAATTTTTTTACGATTTTTTTCATAAATTCAAATCCTTATTTTTGTTGTACACACAGGATAATTTAGTACGTCTTAAAAAGTTAAAATATTTTTGTGATAATTTTCCCTTTTATTGCATTACTAATCATACACTTAAAAAAGCGTAAATAAAATAAATTGCGCTTTTTTAAGTAAATATTTAACAATTTGTTACAATTATCCCCTAAAGCCCAGTTTTAACGGACTATTTTACAAAAAATGTAGCATTTACATTCGCATTAATTTTAATAATTCCATTAGAAATACTAACTCCTGATGTAGTTGCTCCAGCTGCAACATCAGAAATCATGTTTTTTGCCATGTACAAGCGTGGTGTATTGTATTCATTTATTCCACAACTAGTTGTTATATTACTAATACCAGAAATCGAACTAGAAAGAGTCTTTGCGATTAAACTTGCTCTTGTTTTAGCTTTTTGTGAAGCTTCAGATATTAATTCATTACATTGAGATTCATAATCAGAAACAGCAAATGTTAAATTTTCAACATTAGTTGCACCTAATTTTAATGCATTATCAATCATTAAGCCAATTTTATCAATAGATTTAGTATGAATAATAACTTTGTTAGAAACTTCATATCTTTCAAAAATCTTTTTTGAATTTTGATATGAATAAATAGGATTTGCTTTAAAATCAGATGTTTTTATAAAATCTCCATTTTCTTCATTTATAAAAGTTTTTAACATTGAAAAAACTTCATCAGAGATTTTTTTATTCTCAACAGAAGCTATTTGCATAGAATCTTTATGAGAAGTTTGAACAGCAAAAGATATTTCAGCGACATCAGGAGCAACTTCCATATTAGCAGATGAATTAACTGATATAATACCCTTTTCAGATTTAAAACTCATAGCACTAGTGCCAAGCAATCCACTCATTGAAAAAACTAATAATAGACTTAAAATTAAACATTTTTTTCTCATTTCAACCCTCTTTTTTTAATAATTCTCATACTACAATAATTATAACGAAATTTGCAAAAAAATGTTCAATTTGAGATAATGAATATTATTCTAATTTAAAAGGGATTGTTTAATGAAAGTTTCACAAGTTAATACTTTAGATTTTAATGTTTTGATGAAGGTTTTATCTTCTAATCAAATAACTGAAACTGAAAAAACACAGTTTGTAAAAAAATACAAACCCGAAATTGAACAAATAATGAAAGTTAAAATCTCAAGTACAGATTTTACGACTTTAATGCAACAACGAGGCCTACGTAAATTCCGTCCATTAAAAAATTCTTTTACAAAAAGTGGAGATAAGATACTTCTCGCAAAAGCTTTGAATATAAAACCGAGTGAAGTTTCAAAGTATATTAGAGATACTGCAGATGCTATTCATAATGTAAAAGAATTGCATTCACTTTCAGAAGATAAATTAAAAATACTTAAAACTTATGTTTATAGACACGGCTCAAAAGATGAATTGGTCACTTTTTTAGATTATGAACTTACTAAATCAAAGAATCGAGTTAAGACTTTATATAAAACCTTAACATACTATTCTGGAGGTGTTGCGGATTATTTTATAAGACCTATTCATAGAATGGATAATAAGACTTTAATAAAAATTTATAATATTATCTATAAAAATATAAAACAAGATCAAGCTGAAGGAAACATATCCGAAGCAGACGGTAAAAAAATCGCAAAATGGACTTTAATTAGAATCTATCAAATTCAAAATAATTCAAAACTAATAAATGCAATAAAAACATACAATACTTTAAAATAGTAAGAATTTTTCAAAAAACATTTTGTAACTTTGAAAAATATGCTATGATTTAAAAAAAGTGAGGGCTAAAAAAATGTTTTTCAAACCACAAAAAACAAATATGGAAAGAGAAATCTCAGAACAACTTGTTACATTACCGCATATTTTATCAAAATATATCAATGATGAAACAAATGAAATCAAATTGGAAATAAAAGAAAAAATAGAAAAAGTAGTACTTGTAGCAAGTGGCTCTTCATATCATTGCGCTCGCTTTGGTGTAGATTTTATTGAAAGATATGCAAAAGTTGAAGCTCGTGCAATTTATTCAAGCGAATTTTTATATAAAAATATAATACCTAAATCTGAAAACACACTTTATGTTTTTATTACTCAATCAGGAGAAACAAGTGATACTTTAAAATCTTTAGAATTAGTAAAAAAAGAAACCAACTTACCAACTTTATGTATCACAAATCAAAAAGATTCAAGTATTTGGAATCTTTCTGATTATAAAATGGCTTGCCATGCCGGCACTGAAAAAGGAATTGCAGCAACAAAATCTTTTACCGCACAAATTTTATGTTTAATGATTTTAACTTTAAAACTAGCTGAAAAATCAAATATAAATGATCAAAATCTTGAAATAAAACAATCTTTAAAAGATTTACCAAACATAGTCGAAAAAGTTTTTGCTATCCAAGATGAAATAAAAAAGTTTGCAAAATTCTTGGCAAAAGAAAAAATAATTGTAATTACTGCTGATGGAAATTCTTATTCAATTGCTAAAGAAGGCGCTTTAAAAATAAAAGAAACTTCTTATAAAAACATTTATGCAATGGTTTTGGGTGAATTTATGCACGGCCACGTTGCTGTAATGAATAATAAAGCAACTTTAATATACACCTCTGCTGAAAAAATATCAGAACGCTCAATAAATAATATTAATAATATCCAAAAAGATTACTGTCCAACTTTGGTTATTATAGGAAATTCTGATGAAAGGATTAAAACAGATTTTCATTTTGATATAGAAACAAAAGATGAAGTTCAAAAAATGTTTGCTAATATTCTGATTTTTCAACTTATTGCACTTGAGACTGCTTTAGAGCTAAATTGTGATGTTGATAACCCAAAAGGGCTTCATAAAATAGTTATCGAAAAATCCGTTTAATTATTCTTTCACAGCGCCTTCTTGGGTATTTATAAGATATTTTTTACCAATTAAAAATACAATTATGCTTGGAATTGAACAAATACAAGAACAAGCCATAAGCTCTCCCCAAAGAGTTATTTCTCTAAAAGAACTTTTAAACACTGTGAGCCCAACGGATAAAGTTCTCATAGAGTCAGTATTTGTGACAATTAATGGCCACATAAAACTATTCCAAGTTGTAACAAAAGTAAAAATAGCTAAAGTTGCAAGCGCTGGCGTTGCATAAGGTAAAGCTACTTTGTAGAAAGTTTGAAAAGAATTGCAGCCATCGAGTTTTGAAGCGTCTTCTACTTCTTGTGAAAAATTCAAGAAATATTGTCTAAGAAGAAAAATACCAAATCCACCAAAAATACCTGGAACAATAAGAGCTTGATATGTGTTAATCCAATTTAGCTTACTCATAAGATAAAAAAGAGGTACAATATTGACCTGAGGCGGTATCATCATTGTTAAAACTATTATAAAAAATAACACATTAGAGCCTTTAAATTTTAATCTTGCAAAACCATAGCCGGCTAAAGCAGATATTAAGACTTGCCCTATTGTTGTAAACAATGCAACTATTGTGCTGTTATAAAAATATTTTATAACAGGTATTGAATGAAATATATTTTTATAAGCGCAAAATGACAAATTAATATTTTTATAATTTATAAAAATACTTTCATCTCCACTTAATGATATTAAAAACATTATTAAAAATGGCAATAACATTGAAAGTGCAAGTATCACTAATATTGAATATAAAAAAAACTTTTTCATTTTAATCCAAAAATTATCTTATATAATCTGTCCATACAACTTCTTCTTGCTCTGGAGGATTTATACCAGCTTCTTTCGCTACTTTTATAGATTTTAATACCCAAGCAAAGTTTCTTGCAAGAAATCTCATATTTTGTATTCCTTCCAAATCTTTATAAACATCTTCTGGAGATCTGCCATGAACCATATTCCAATATCTACCAGATACTAAAATCATTTGATTAATCGTAAAATATTTATTTAATTGATCAAGAGTCGCAGTTGTTCCAGCTCTGCGTGCACTTGCAATTGCGGCACCTGGTTTATGTGGAAATATTTTTTGGCCAGAACGTGATGCACTAAAGAATGCTCTATCAAGAAAAGCAACCGTGGCACCAGAAGACGAAGCATAATGAACTGGTGATCCTATAATATATCCGTCATAATCTTTTGCAAGTTCAACAAATTCATTTACCTTATCATTAATTACACATTTTCCTAATTTCGTACAAGCTCCACAAGCTTTACAAGATGCTACAGGGTCATTACCGACATGATAAATTAAAGATTCAATCCCTTCTTCTTTCAATGTTTTTGCGATTTCTTTTAGTGCTGTGTAAGTACAACCTTCTGCATGTGGTGATCCATTAAATAATAAAACTTTCATATAATACAAACTCCTCTTTGTTTTATTTTACCAAAGAAATTAAAATTGATAAATATTTACAAGCATAACTAAGATTAGAAAGGAAATAAAGCTTGTAGCTCACACACCATCGGTCGGACTTGAAAAGCCTCAGAAAATTGTCATTTTCTGGACTTTTCTGTGTCCTCCTTGCTTGACTTTGTGGCAAGAATGTGGCAAAATGATGGCAAGAATGAGGTAAGTTTATGGCAAAGTTTGAACCAAAATTTATAATAACCAATACAATAACAAATAATCTTTTAGAGATAGAGAGAGTTAAAGAAGGTATTAAACATCTTCCGATTAACCCTAAGCTACTAAGTTCTCTTAGAGAAACAGCAAAGCTCTCAACTATTCACTATTCAACTCAAATAGAGGGTAATAGATTAACCAAAGAGGAAGTAAAAGAGGTTATAAGCTCTAAGAAAGTTGTATCCAATACTGGTAGAGTTAGAGACGAAAAAGAAATTAAAGGTTATTACGTTGCTCTTGATTATGTTGAAAAACTTGCCAAGTCAAATTCCTCAATAACAGAAGATAATATTAAACATATTCACGCTCTTGTTGTAGGTGGTGGAACTAGCAAAGTAAAGAATAGCGAATATAGAGAAGGACAAAACGTTATTACAGATTCATCTACTGGTAACATTGTTTATATGCCACCAGAAGCTAAAGACGTGGAATCTTTAATGAAAAAGTTTGTTGCTTGGATTAATACTAATGATGATATTCCTGCACCTATCAAAGCAAGTATTATTCATTATCAGTTTGTAACTATTCACCCATATTTTGATGGTAATGGAAGAACTGCAAGGTTACTAACTACATTAGCGTTACATAAAAGCGGATATGACTTAAAAGGTATTTATTCACTAGAAGAATACTACGCAAAAGATTTACAAGGATATTATGAAGCCATTACTATTGGAGATTCTCATAACTATTACTTAGGACGTGCAGAAGCTGATATTACTAAATGGGTTGAATACTTTATTAACGGTATGGCAATAGCATTCAAATCCGTTTATAGCAAAGCTAAAGAGCAAGAAAGCTCTAAAGATGAAATTAAACTATTGCGTGAGTTAGATAGTAAACAAAGACAAATACTTAACTTATTCACTACGCAAAAATACATAACAACTAAAGATATAGCAGAATTTTTCAAATTTTCACCACGCTCAGCCAGATTATTAGCTCTTGAATGGACCAATAGCGGTTTCTTAGTTGCACAAGGCGAAGGCAAGCAAAGAAAGTATATGCTTGGTGAAAAGTTTGAAAATATTGTATAATTCTTTGTTTTTATTAAGAAATATAACCGATTGTTAAGCAAAAATAAAAATCTTTACAATTGGCTGAAAGCCTGTGATAATCGCTAATAGAATAGAATAGAATAGAATAGAGGAATCTTATCTTTTTCCCCTAAAGTTTTCTGAATTTGTGCCGTAATACTCTTTGTAAGACAAAAATGAAAGGAGTAAAATTATGACACCATTACGTAAAATGTATAATAGGGAAATGCTTGTCATGAACAAAAATTTGCAAAATTTACGCGAAACTGATGCAGGGAAAAAAGCGATTGAACTAGACAAAGCTGATGGTAAACAAGATGAAAAAATCTCTGCAAATATATGGAATGAATTTGTAAAGGATTATGGTGGCAATGAAATCCGGAATGAAATAAATGTTATAGATGCTATGAATTCTATTACAACATATATGGTCCGGGAAGAAACAGAAGCTCTTAATGCAGATATTGCAAAAATAAAAGAGGAAACATTACAAAGGTGGCAATCACTAAATAATAACGAAGTAGAAGGACAAGAACCTCTATTTGGTTTATAATAGTAAGTTTCGTGCAATTTATTGCACAAAATAAATAAACAAAAATAAAAGAGGATGGAATTTCCCATCTTCTTTTATTTACGCCTGCCGCGATTGGCTTGACCTGTTCGCATTAAACGTGCCTACGTGTTTTGCCAGCAGATTTTCAATCTTTGGCAAAAACACTTCGCACTCTGCTCACAGGTCGCTCGAACACGTAAGGACTTCGTCCTTGGCTATTTCTTGTCGCTGACACACAAAAATTAAATAGGATAGGAACTTTGTCCTATCCTATTTAATTTACGCCTGCCGCGATTCGAACGCGGGACCCTCTGCTTAGAAGGCAGATGCTCTATCCAGCTGAGCTACAGACGCTCATCTTTGCTCGGCTAACTAACCTTACTTAAATAAAATACCACATCAACTTTTTTTTGCAACATTTTTATTTAACATATTTTTTATTTTTTACATATCTACTAATGTTTCTATTGGCTCTTCCTTTTGTATAAAACCTCGACGAGACATTTTATGAACTAAATTTTCCAATGTTTCTATTATTTTTTTTCGAGTTATTAACATTGGTACCATCATTTCTGTAACATTGTCACAAGATCTTGTCAATGGTAAATTTGTTGTTCTTGATTCCCACATCTTTCTTTTATCACTTAAAATTTCAAATCCTAAAGACTCATAGAAATCTTGAGCTACTGAAATTTCTGGTAGTTCTGATCTAACATATACATCTCGAAACTTATCAGACTTTATTGTTCTTAAATATTCTCCAACAAGAGCTTTTCCAACACCTCTTATCCCTACATTTTCTTGCGGAGGCCAAGTGACTAACCAATCTAATTCTGCTTCATTTCTTGCATTGTTGTGTCTAGATGAATAAACAATTTTCCCATTTTCACCAGATTGCTTTGGCATATTGCCAATTAGTAACCCACAAGGCTTTGCATCGTATACTGCTATATATATTTTTGTTTTTTTATCCAATTTTACATTTTGAGAATTTAACAAACTGTTTAATGTAATACTACTGTCTTCTAAGACATGTTTACAAGCACTTCCTATATAAGAAAGTTTTGGAATCAATTTCAACATATATTCTGCAAAAGCTACATCATCTCTGCCCAATGAAATTATCGAAATATTTTTACTATGCAATTTATCAGCAGAACTACACTTCCACTGTGATAGCAATCTTGCTCTAAAACTAATATTCTCTTGGGACGATACTTTCATATTCAATTTATAGCATTATTTTGAAAAATACTCAACCCATCGTATTAAATCAGATATTTCATAAGGCTTTGGTAAGTACAAATCAGCTCCAGAATCTAATATCGCAGTTTTATCATGTATGGTTGAAGTTGCTATTATTTTTGTATTTACAAACAAAGAAGATTGTTTAATCTTTTTTACCATTTCTAACTCAGATAAATTCTCACCACTATCAACAATTATTAAAGATGGTTGAACCTCAGAATAAAAATCAAGCTCCTCTACAACATTATAACCTTGAAGCTCTAGAGATGTTCTTATTAAGTATTTTAATGATTCATCTTTTTCTTTTATAAAAATACATTCATTACTAAAATCTCGAACAGAATCAGAAGCAGTTAACTTAGCTCTTTCAATCACATAATTTGAACCTTGAGGAATTTTTGCAATCTTTTTTACCTCAAAAAGTTTTTCCAAAAGCGCATCAACAGCTGAAACTAGATTAAAACCTTCAACAATTCCACCAATCATTAATGATACAAAATTAGCCCTCATGCCTGCAAAGCGTTCGCCTTTCATAAGCATATAACCACGTTTGCCGTCTTCGTTTGAATAAAACTTCGGAGCGACTGTATCAAAAGCAAAAGTTAAAAAAGAAGCTATTTTTTCAGCATTATATTTATTTGTTATAATAACAAAATTTTTATCATCATATTGCCCAATAAAATCATAATCATTTAGCGCGGATTTTGCTATTTCTACAAATGTTTGCAAAAGTTTATCAGAAGCTAATTCTGTATAAACCGATTTGTAATTGTCAATATTTTCAACTCCTACTAAAAGCACTGCTTGAGAATCCGTATTTAAAACTCGTTTTAAAGCTTTTCTTACAAACTTTTGATTTGGTAAAAGAGTTTTTGTATCAAGATTAGATTCAACATCTCTTCTTAAATGAGCTCTAATCCTAGTTTTAAACTCTTCTATATTAACTGGCTCGCTTAAAAAATCATCTGCACCACTTTCTAAGACTTCTATTCTATCTTGGAAATCTGCTGATTTAGACAATCCAATTATAATCGGCCTCGTATTATATGTTAATGCTCTTACCTTTTGACAAAAATCCTTAAGTTTTTCTTCAATACTATCTGAAATAATTATCATATCAGGATCAGTAGATTGGACCAAAACTAAAGCATCTTTTAGTGTTCTTGCAATAACAACATTAACATTTGAATCTTCAATGCTTTTTTTGTATTTTACCGATAATTCTTTTCGTTTATCTATAATTAGCACTGATGAAAGCATTTTAAAGCCTCCTCTTCATTAAAGAAAGGAAATTCTAAAGTAAACTCAGTACCTTTATTTAATTCACTTGTAACACTAATTTTGCCACCCATTATCTCAACAAGATTTTTGGTTATATAAAGTCCTAAACCATTACCCTGAGCTTTACTTGTTAAATGGGTTTCTAAACGTACAAATTTATCAAAAATTTTTTCTAAATCCTCAAATTTTATACCAACACCCTCGTCTTTTATTACAATTTTGACATTTTCACAATCAGAAAATAATGTTTTAATCGTAACAGAGCTCTCTTCTTCTGAATATTTACAAGCATTATCTAAAAGGTTTGTAATGATTTGTTGAAACTTATCTTCGTCAAGTCTTACGGTTGGTATTTTAGTCTCAAACTGCGTCACTAATCTATGTTTCTTATATTTTTGTGAAATTAATGGCAATACTTTTTCTATTACTGCATTTACATCAACCTCTTTTAAAATAGGTTTATCAGCATTAATTCTTGATACTGCTAAAATATTCTCTACTAAATTAATTAACCTATTAGATTGTTCCTCAATAATACTTACAAAACGCTTTTTGCTCTCCTCATCCAATTTGTCCCAAGAGCTCAAAAGAGTTTGAGAAAACCCTCTGATACTTGTCAGAGGGGTTCTTAACTCATGTGAAACTGTTGATATAAATTCGTCTTGAATGTTATTCATAGTTGTAATCTCTTTTGGAGTTTACAAAGTTGAGGAGATAAGATGTTTATAAATTAAGAAAAATAAATTCTTCTAAACTCCTAACCCTCTAAACTTCTAAACTTTTTTATTCTTCCATAAACAATTGTTTTGCTTCTTGAATAGCTTCTTCTAAAGTATCTAATTGTTCTGGCGCAAAAGTCACACCCTTCTTGGTTGGTAGCCATGTTGCACCTTCATCTGTTGTATAATAGATTCTTAGATTAAAATAGCTTTTTCCTTTGTATTCTGAAACTGATATTTGTAATTGTTCTGTATCTGTTCTATCAATTGTTGCTAAAATTTTTGCTTCTGCCATTTTTTATACCTTTCCTTCTTATATATATTTCCATTCACAGTATTTTAAAACCTACTTTCAAAATACTTACTAGTTTTTTAAAATTAATACGTTTTTCTATAACCTTCAGCAACAATTCTTGCAGCACAAGAAAGGCCATCTGGAATATTAGCATCAGTACAGTTTACTGTATAATGATCATCGTCATTTGTACCGTGAGGTAATAATTTCCCTGTATTTGTTAAATGAAACAAAAAGATATCTTCACCAATTCGATTTGGAGATGATTCTGCATTGGCATCAATTAATACATCAACAAAAACATCTGATGGCTGATTTCCAGCATTAACAAAATTGCCAAGATAAACCCCTATTTGTTGCTTTTTTAGTCTAAAATAAGATGCGTTATTAAAATTATAAGCTCTACTACTGTAATCTGTAATATTAATGTTTGGATTTTGTATTGGAGAAAGATTCATAAATGGTATAATTATGTTTGTGAATATTGCTCCAGTCGTTAAATTTGAATTATTATTAGAATCAGGAAATAAATCATGATGAGTAAAAACATCTAAAGTATCGCCAACTGATACAGAGTCAGCAGAATTCGAGTTTGCTGTATAAATAATGTTTTGACAGCCAACTTCAATTTGTTCAACAGCTTTTCCTATGGAAGGTCCTATTTTTTGTCTTTGCAAGCCTGATATAGTCATCGGTAAAGCTGCAGCTGCAACAACTCCTACTACAACTAAAGCCGCGGCAACTTCTGCTAAAGTAAATCCCAGTTTGAATTTTCTCATAAAAACCCTCCTAGTTTTCTTCATATTATAACATAATATAAGAAATGTTAACAATTTGTCTATATAATTTGTTTAGGTTAATATAAAAGTATGAACAAGGGGAAGATTGTTGTAGTTGATGATGAAAAAATTGTTACTTCGACTTTTAGTATGCTATTAAAGCTCGAAGGTTTTTCTGATGCTCATTTTTTTAATAGTCCAAAAGAAGCTTTAGAGTTTTTAAAAACAAACACCCCTGATTTAATAATTTCGGATTTTTTGATGCCAGAAATGAATGGCCTAGAGTTTTTAACAGAAGCAAAAAAGCTTCATCCAGAGGTTAGTAGAATTTTACTTACAGGATATGCAGATAAAGAAAATGCTATTCGTGCAATTAATGAAGTTGGACTTTATCGATATATAGAAAAGCCTTGGGACAATAGTGATTTAATAATTAATATTAAAAATGGTATTGAAAGAAGCTATTTACTTTCTCAATTGAGAGAAAAAATTTCAGAATTAGAAATTGCAAAAAAAGATTTAGAAAAATATTCTCAGAATCTTGAACAACTTGTAGATGAAAGGACTATTGAATTAAGGCTATCTAATGCTAAGCTTGAAGGTATTGTAAATTATTGTGCGGATGGAATTCTTATTCTCAATGAAGATGGAATAATAGAACAAGTTAATCCTGCTTGCGAAAATCTTATAGGTCTTGTCAATGAAAAAATAGTAAATGCATCTGTTGATGATTTTTTATTTAGTAAAAAAACTTTTATCTCTAAAGAATTGCACTGTGCAGAAGATTCTGAATTATTTTTAAGAGATTTCTTTATTAAAAATCCGTTGAGCAATAACATTATACCTATAGAAATAAGCTTCGCTCGGATTAATCCAGAAGATACTTTTAAAAGATTTGTCGGTGTTATTCGTGATGTAACAGAGCAAAAAAAATCAGACAAACTTAGAGATGATTTTATTGCAACTCTCACCCACGATTTACGAACTCCTTTATTAGCAGCAATTCAAACTCTAAAATTCTTTCTTGAAGGGGTTGTTGGAGATATTAATGACAAACAAAGATTGCTATTAACAACAATGCAAAAAAGTAATGAAGATTTATTAGGGCTTGTGAATGCATTATTAGAAGTCTATAAATATGATGCCGAAAAACTAGCTTTAAACAAAACTGATTTTAATATTTATGAGCTTGTAAAACATGTATATGATGAACTTAAGCCTTTGGCTGATAGTAAAAACCTTGAATTTTCAATAAATTGTCAAGATACAAATATTGAAATCAATGCGGATAGAAGTGAGCTAAGAAGAGTTATTTGTAATTTGTGTGGTAACGCAATAAATTACACACCTGAAGAAGGAAAAGTCTTAATAACTTTAAAAAACGAGCAAGCTGATTTTATTTTTTCAATCTCTGATACTGGATGTGGAATTCCAAACGAAGATATCCCAAACATGTTCCAAAGATTTTCTCAAGGAACCAGTAAAAAACGCTCTGTAGGAACAGGTTTAGGACTTTATCTTTCTAGGCAAATTATAGAATCCCACGGTGGAAAAATTTGGTTAGAAAGTAAACTAAATAAGGGTAGCGAGTTTTCATTCTTGCTTACAGATGTTATAAAATTAAGGAGCGCTGTATGATAAATGTCCTATTGGTAGAAGATCATGAGTTATATAGAATGGGGCTTTCAATGCTCTTAGACAAAGCTGATGGGATAAATTTAATTGGCGAGGCTTCTGATGGGTTAGAAGGTGTAAAAAAAGCAAGAGAATTATCTCCCCAAGTTATATTAATGGATATTGGGCTACCTAATTTAGATGGGATAGAAGCTACTCAAAAAATAAAAGATTTTTTACCAGAAACTAAAATTTTAATCTTCACATCAAGAGATAGTGAACATGATGTGCTAGAATCTTTTAAAGCTGGTGCTGATGGATATATTATGAAAGGAGCTTCTCCAGAACAAACTATCAATGCAATTAAAGCAGTTTGCGAAGGCGTTGGTTGGATTGATCCTGCAATTGCTAGAATAGTTTTTTCAAATATTGGAAAATCTACTCAAAAAGATAACCATTCTATCGATTTTTCTGATAAAAAATCAAAAAACGATTATGGATTAACAGAACGAGAACTTGACGTATTATCTTTAATGGTTGATGGACTTACTAACCCACAAATAGCTGATAAGTTGATTATCACTCGAGCAACAGCAAAAGCTCATGTTCATAGTATTTTACAAAAACTTTGTGCAACTTCAAGAACTCAAGCTACAGTTTTGGCAATGAAAGAAGGACTTGTATAATGATTGATGCTCTTGGCGCAATGTGGATGAATACAAAAATCAATTTTGAAGAAATGAAATATCCGATTATGAAAAGACAGGATAGAGTTGTTGCTGAAGAGATTTATAAAAATAAAGTCAACAAACTTGAAGAAACTGAAAAATACGAGAAATCAAAGCTACCTGAATCTGGCTATATGACAGTTGAAGAATATGAAGCTCAATCTAGAGCAAAGTCAAAAAAAGAGATGGCTGAAGATCTTGAAGGCGGAAAAGTACCAAAAGATTCAAACATGGTCTATGTTCCTCAAAAAACATTCAAATTAGTAAAATATAACGAGCCTGTCGGAAGTCCAGAATTAGTTTTACCTCGAAAATTAAATTTTGATAGACAAATAAATGCACAAGGAATTATATCAGGCGACAAAGCAATGCTTGTCTACCCTTCGGTTTATTACTACGCTCAAACCGACTGCACTACTTGTGATTTATTTATGATAAAACTCGATACGTCACTTTCAGATACTGAAAAAGTTATGCGTGCCAATATTGTTCAAAAAGAAACAGAACCTTTAATTTCTACTGAAAAAGATATTAATACAAAGTTTATTTTTAGAACACTTACTCCAATAGATTTTTCTGTTGATAATAAACATCTTGTTGTAAAAGAAAAAGTCGGACATAGATTTGATGGAATTTGGAAAACAGATATTTGGATTTACGACTTTGAGAAAAAAGAAGGTTGGAAAATCCCACAAGTAAGAGAAGCTATAATAAATTACTGGGCAGAAGCTGGCGGAGTTGATTTTGATGAAAACCGTTGGGACATTTATCCAATGGGATTTGATGCTAATAATGATAATAGAGTTATACTATCTGCTTATGCCTATACAGGAGAAGTTCCAAAGTTCTTAGGAACATGGAGTATTGATTTAGATGGAAATAACGCAAAATTAGAAGATTTAAGCGGAGCTGATGTTGCGGTTTCAATAATTGGATATAAATTAGCAGAAGATACAGTTAGAGAACCTTACGAAGTTGAAGAAGAAGCAAAACAAGCTGAAAAAAAAGAAAAATTAGAAGAAAAAGAGGCTAAAAAAGCTGAAAAATTCGATAAAGAAATAAAACAGCTTGAATATGAGCGAAAACTACATCAAATGGATATGGAAACATATTTAAAAATACAACAACGCAGAGAACAGCTTAAAGAATTAAAGAAAAACTCTAAACAGCAAGACGGCTTAACTGGAAGCTAAAAAGGTTATTATATTTATGATAAAAAATGATTATAAAGAAAATATTACTGTTAAATACTCAGAAATAGACCATAATAAAGCAATGAAACCTTTTGCACTGCTAAACTTTTTACAAGATATTGCGAGTAAAAATGCGGAAGATTATGGTTTTGGGTATTCATATATGAATCCTAAAAACTATGCTTGGTTTTTAATAAAATATAGAATGGAATTTGAAGATTATCCGTTTGATGTACAAGATTTAGTGCTTAAAACAGAGCCTCGTGGATATAACAGACTTTTTGCATTCAGAGATTTTGAATTATTTAAAGGTGAAAAACTATTAGGCAGAGTGCACAGCATGTGGTCAGTTGTTGATATTGAATCACGTTCTATGGTTGCAGTATCAAATGCAATTCCTGATAATCCTTATATGGTAGCTTTTGAAAAACGTGAGGATGATTTATCTTTTTCTAAAATTGCACCACTAACTTCATTTAATTTAAAACAAGAGTTTGAAGTAAGATACAATGATATTGACGTCAATGGCCATGCTAACAATGGGAATTATATAGTATGGGCATTTGAACCATTAAGCTACGAATTCAAAACAAATCATAAAATAAAAAATATAGATATGGTGTTTAAAAAAGAAGCAAAACTCGGAGAAAATTTAACTTCATTTGTAGAAATTAAAGATGAAAATACAACTATTCACTCTTTAAAAAACCAAGCTGGAGAAGAACTTTTCCAAGCTCAATGTTTATGGGAAAAATGCGTTTAAATTAATATTATAAATCTACTTTTGAAATATCTGTTAATGTTGTAAAATCTATCCCCAAAGCTTCAGCTATTTTAGCTAGAGTTTCTACTGTTGGCGAAACTTTTCCTGTTTCTATTTTCCAGATAGAAGTTTTGCTAATTCCTGCTTCATACGCAAGCTCTTCTTGAGAGAAGCCTCTTTTCATTCTCTCAAATTTAACTTTTATGGCTATTTTTTTATTTATCATACTATAGTTAACCTTACACCAACTATAATATGATATTGACTTATTATATACAACCAACTATAATTAATTTGCACCCAACTTTAGTTAACCCAGAAAGGAAAAGTATATGAACGAAAAAAAATTCAGAAAAAGATTTGATAAAATGGAAAAAGCATTATACGAAAAAGTTTTTTTAAAGAATTTAAATGTTAATGATGTTATAAAAAAAGGACTTGAAAAACATATAAAATTTATAATTTTTGCAAATCTTAGATTTACTCTTATGTACAAATGTTTTGAAAGAGCAATTGATGAAAATCTATATAAAGAGGATTTAAACGATTTAAACAGACGCATTGCTCAAATTTGCTTATATCTTGATAAGATTACGGAAATTATGATAGATGTCATCTATGCAAAAAAATAGAGCGAACTAATTCGCTCTATTTTTACTTTATATAATTAATTTTATTACTAACCTCTAGCCTTCAACAGTAGCTTCGTCAGCTGGAGTTTCTTCTTTAACTCCACCAACTTTTCTTTCAAAGACTAATTTTTCTTTACCTTCGCCTTCTGATGAATCAAGCTTTAACAAGATTGTATCACCAGCTTCGTAAGCGTTAGTCAAAATTTCTTCTGCAAGTTGATCTTCAATTTTCTTTTGAATCAATCTGCGAAGAGGTCTTGCACCATAAGCTTCATTATAGCCATCTTTCGCAAGATAATCTTTAACTTCATCAGTAACTTCAATTGAAAGTTCTCTTTCACTCAAGCGTTTGAACAAGTCTTTCATCATTAAGTCAACGATTTCTCTAATTTCTTCCTTACTCAAGTGAGAGAATACGATAATATCATCGATACGGTTCAAGAATTCTGGACGGAATGCTTTTTTCAATTCTTCATTAACAGTATCTTTCAATTTTTCGTATTTATCTTTTTTAGCATCATCTGCACTAGCAGAGAAACCTAGTTTGCTTTGAGTAGTAATCATACTTGCACCCACATTTGATGTCATAATGATTACTGTATTTTTGAAGTTAATATGTTTACCCTTAGCGTCAGTCAAACGACCATCATCAAGGATTTGTAACATAATATTGAATACATCTGGGTGAGCTTTTTCGATTTCGTCGAATAAGATTACTGAATAAGGTTTTTTACGAACTTGTTCAGACATGTGGCCACCATCATCATATCCAACGTATCCTGGAGGAGAACCAATAAGTTTCGCTGTTGAATGTTTTTCCATAAATTCTGACATATCAACACGAATCATATTATCTTCACTACCAAAAATAGCTTCTGCAAGAGCTTTTGCTAATTCAGTTTTACCAACCCCAGTTGGACCGGAGAAGATAAAGCTACCAATTGGTCTATTTGGAGATTTTAAACCAACTCTTGCACGTCTAATTGCTTTTGAAATTGCAACAACTGCATCACTTTGACCAATAACCCTTTCATGAAGTGTGCTTTCTAGTCTAAGAAGTCTTTCAGATTCGCCTTCTGTAAGTTTAGTTACAGGTACACCCGTCATAGTTGCAATAACTTGTGCAACATCATCTTCTCCAACAGTTGGCTTATTAGCGTCATTTTGACGACGCCATTCTTCTGAAACTTCACGAATTCTATCTTTCATATTCGCTTCATCATCACGAAGTGCAGAAGCCTTTTCAAACTCTTGGTTTCTTATAGCTTCTTCTTTTTCACGAATAATTTCTTTTAATTCTCTATCAAGATCTTTTGCTTCTGGACAAAGTGTACAGAATTTCAAACGAACTTTTGAGCTCGCTTCATCAATTACGTCAATCGCTTTATCTGGCAAGAATCTATCTGTTACATATTTGCTAGAAAGCTTAGTTGCCGCAACAATTGCTTCATCTGAAATATACAAATTATGGTGTTCTTCGTACTTAGTTTTTAAGCCTTTAATAATTTCAATTGTTTCATCAATTGTTGGCTCTTCAATAAGCACTGGCTGAAATCTTCTTTCTAAAGCAGAATCCTTTTCAATATATTTTCTGTATTCATCAGAAGTTGTAGCACCAATAACTTGAATTTCGCCTCTTGAAAGAGCCGGTTTAAGAATATTCGCTGCATCAATTGCACCTTCTGCAGCACCAGCACCAATAAGAGTATGCATTTCGTCGATTACAAGAATAACATTCCCTGCTTGACGAATTTCATCCATAATCTTTTTAAGTCTTTCTTCAAATTCACCACGATATTTTGTACCTGCAATTAACAAGCCCATATCAAGTTGAATAATCTTTTTATTCTCCAAAATATCTGGAACTTCTGAGTTTACGATTCTAATTGCAAGACCTTCTGCAACAGCTGTTTTACCAACCCCTGGTTCACCAAGTAAAACAGGGTTGTTTTTAGTTCTTCTTGCAAGAATCTGTATAACACGTTCGATTTCTTTTTCACGACCAACAACTGGGTCAAGTCTTAATTCAGAAGCTGCAAGCGTTAAGTCTGTACCAAACTCATCCAAGCTTGGAGTTTTAACTTTACTTGCAGAAGATGAAGATGAGCTTCCTCCTGAAGAGCTACCGCTTCCTGCTCCTGCGCCAGCTGTAGGTTTTGAATCACCAAGCATTTTCACAACATTGCTTCTAATTTTATTTAAATCTACACCTAAATTTTCCAAAACTCGAGCAGCAACACCTTCGCCTTCTCTAATAAGACCAAGAAGTAAGTGTTCTGTTCCAATGTAATTATGACCTAATTGTCTTGCTTCATCCCAAGACAATTCTAAAACTCTTTTTGCACGTGGAGTAAAAGGGATTTCAACAGCAACAAATCCTGAGCCTCTACCTATAATTTTTTCAACTTCAATTCTTGCATCTTTAAGATTAACACCCATAGATTTAAGTGTTTTTGCTGCAATGCCTGTACCTTCACCAATTAAGCCCAATAGAACCTGCTCTGTACCAACAAAATTGTGGCCTAAACGACGTGCTTCTTCTTGAGCAAGCATAATAACTTTGATTGCTTTTTCCGTAAAACGTTCGAACATTTATAAATTTCCTCTTCTTATATATAAGTATATGTTTATTCTACAAAAAATTAAGCTAAGTTTCAAGTGGTGTAAAGAAAAAATCGTATACTCTAAGGAATTTTTATTTTAATTTTAAATTAACAAAATCAGGCACTTCATTTTTTGCATTTTTAAGCTTTAAATACTGCTCTTGCAATTGTTTTTTATCATTAGAATTTGATTGTTTTGCTTTTTTATCAAGCTGTGTATATAACTCCCTCTCAGCTTCATTTGATTTTATATAAACATCCATTTCTTTTGATTTCTTAAAAGTATTTACTTTACTTTCATAAGCAATTTTGGGAGCATGAAATGCTGTATACAAAAGTGCAAAACCTGCAAAGAAAGTTGCCACTAATGCTGCAAAAGCCCCAATTGTATTCAAAACTTTTTTATTTTTAATTTCTTTTTTGGCTTCGTTTTTAACTTCATTTATTAAAGATTCTTTATCTATTTTTTCAGCTCCATCATTAGTCATTTTTTTAGCTTTTTCTGCAAAAATATCTAATAAAAAATCTCCGTCATCAGCTAATTCAAAAATTAGTTTTCCTGCTAACGCTAAACCTCCTAAAAAAGTAGCCGTAACAAGCTTCATAGCTTCACCTTTACGAGAAATTGGATTCTCATCAGATGAAACTTTTTTAGCTTGTTTTACTTGAGGATTATTTCTAAAATATATAGAAGTATTCGCAGAAACTGGATGAATCATTTACACCCCTTTAATCATCATTCCTCGGCCATTATCTGCCATTTTTACAGTTGAATAATGATTAATTTTTTGATCTAAAGAAACATTCTCATCTTTTATTTCATCATTTATATCTTCATAAATACTTGATTGTGCAGATTTTTGACGAGAGAAAACATCCATTTCTTTTTCTCTAGCAAAAGCATTTACTTTTGTAGAATACAATTTTTGAGGTAAAGTTAATCCTAAAGTCAATAAACCAGCACCTACCCCAATTGCAGTAGGACCTTTCCAACCTGTAGCTTTTATTTTAGGAATAAATTTTGATAATCCACCTGCAATTAAACCAACCAAAGCACTTCCACCTACTGAAGTTAAAATAGCCAAATTCCTTTCAGTTCCTCTATTAACAGGGTTTTCATAGCTTTGTTTAGAACGAAAGTTTGTTGTTTTTTGTGGATAGTTAACGCTTAAGCTTTGAATTTTCATATATTCTCCTTCACATTTAATACACTTTAATCACTATAAAACCACTGAAGGTTAAAATTTGCCATTTTGCTTAATATTACTTAATATTAGGGAAGGCATAAATTGTTCCATCTGTTTCACGCCATTTCATAAAACCTGTTTTAGGGGTTTTATCTAAATCCATGACCGAGACAAGTGCCCAATTCCCACGAATAACAGTCAAACGTATTTGTTTTACATAATTAAATTTTGCAACTGTTTGCCCTAAATCTTCTGGTTTTGCTTTGAGAACTTCTATATCACTTGGCGTATCTTTTAACAGCCTTAAACCATATTTTTTACCATATAAGTTATAAAAATTTCTCCAAGGCTGGAACTGCATAGAATCGGTTGTTTTAACCCAACCTTTAGCACCAGTTTGTTTATCATAAATAACTTCCACCCAACCTTCATCACCAATATCTGTCACGTATAAAAAACCTAGTTTTTTTTCATTTATTAATACCGCAAACATTTTATCAGGCATTGCTAAATCTTCATAAGTGAACTCAAATTTCTTTATAATATTAGAATTTGCTTCCGGATGAGAAAATATTGTCAAATCCTTATCTGTTTGATAAACACCTATCGAAGTTTTAGGTATTGATTTCATATAAAAAGGCATTGTATCTGCAAAAACTGGCATACAAACAAGCATTGAAAAAATTATTAAAATTCTTTTCATACAAAACCCCTTTCTTAAACATATTATATCTTTATAAACGATTTTTCAATCAAAATGTTTAATATACTTACATTTCAATCATAAAGGTAACTGGCCCGTCATTAACTAATGAAACATCCATCATTGCGCCAAACTTACCGGTTTGAACTTTTATTCCATATTTTTTTATTTCAACTACAAAATCCTCGTATAATTTATTTGCAATTTCTGGAGGTGCTGATTTATCAAAACTAGGACGAGTACCTTTTTTGCAATCACCGCATAATGTAAATTGTGATACAATAAGCATTTCTCCATTTATATCTAAAATAGACCTATTCATTTTATCATTTTCATCAGGAAAGATTCTAAGATTAGCTATTTTTTTCGCAGATTTTTGGATTTCATCCGGCCCATCCCCTTTTTCTATACCAACCAAAGCTAAAATTCCTTGATTTATATTTGAATAAATTTCATTTTCAATCGTCACTGAAGCATTCTTTACTCGCTGTATTAATACTTTCATTAATCAACCCCTCTATTTTTAAAATATTTTGTTCAGTTGTTGCGTAAAAATTTGCCAATTTTTGATTTATATTCTCAATACTTTTCACAGTAAATTCTTGAGTCATTTTCATCTCATAATCCAAATCAATTTTACTAGCAGTCGTAATAAAATCCAAAAGTTTTAACTTATTAGCAAGCTCAGAAGTTATATGAAGATAGTTCAAAGACAACCTTTTTAATTTTTTCAAAATATTTTCATCTACCACACGAGCTCTTTTTAAATCATTGTTCAAACTTTTTGCTAATTGGCTTCCTTCTTTTATAAATTTAATTGTATCAACAAGCTCATTCGATTTCAGTTTTAAATTCTTTAAAACAAACTCTTTATCGAGTTTAAAATCATCTTTAAGCTCAATATTACCAACAGGCAAAGAGTCTTTTAGCGCATCTTCTAAAGACATATTTTCAAAACCGTCAATCTGAGCGCCAACCAAAGATGTATTTATATATTTTCTATCATTAAAATGTTGTGTGTATTCTGAAAGTGGCTTTACAAAAGTTGCGTACACAGATTCCGTAGGTATCATATCACCATTAATACCTTTTACATAATATAAAGAGGAATTAAGGCTATCTAATCTTTTATTTGCATCTCTAATTCTTAGCAATGGATCATCAGATGGACAAATAGCTCTTGAAAACTTCTCAAAATCAACAGCTGTAATTTCCCAAGATTTTTTTTCTTCATTATACTTACAAACTAAATCTTTATAGACAGAGTCTTTACTATAGCACTGACCTTCGATATAAGCTAAATCTTGTCCTACTAATATAATCTTAGAAAAACCTAATAATCTTGCGGAATTTAAAGCCGTATATGAAACTGTACCTTTTGACCAATATTCTTCAATATTTTCCCCTGTAATTTCTGAATAAAAATGATTAATAGGCATATTTGCAGCAACATGGGTTAATACCTTTTTATATTTAACATTTCTGAATACAGGATTTGAATAAGCTTCTGTAATAAAATTTACATTAGTAAAATCAAGTCCTTCAATTTGTCTTGAAGAATTATGGGCTTCAATTATACATAAAAAATCTGGAACAAGACCTTTTTCATACAATGTTTTGACAGCAGTTCCGACTGTAAATAAAACATATCTATCTCTATATTTTTTTAAAGTTTCGATATTTCTATCCAATGTAGGTCCTGCTGATACAACAACTGCAGTTTTTCCTCTAAAAAAATCTTTATAATATACCAATGGAGTTTCGTTCAAAAAACTTGGTATATTTTTAATAAGCATTTCTAAAGCTGGTAAAAAAGCTCCTTTTGTATACTTTAAATCTAAGGCGAAAGCACCCACTGTATCTTGTACTTGCTTTACGAAATTATTAAACCCAACTTCATCTGTTTCTCTTTTAGAAGGCAAGGATAATAGCACTGGAGTATTTTTTATTCCAGATTTTTGATATATAAATTCGGAAAGTTCATCATAAGTCGAAGCAATAAATACATTTTCCTTCTTTATATCTTCAGAAAAATCCACAAGCGTAAATGCAAACCATAAAATATTCAAATCTGGCTCATATAAAATAACCGAGCCTTTTGAATTCAAAGACGTTACCTGAAACAAATAGCCTAATCCTAGACCATATACAATGTGAATAGATACTGGTGTATTATCTGCTTTATAAAAAATTTCATTTGCTTCAGCTAGTGGGTTATTAGAATTATGAACTAATTTTTCATTATATGAAATATTATAATTCCCATTTTCATTAACTAACTGTGGAACATTCGTCGGAATAAATCCTTGCAACTTATTTACTAACTCCACATTCTTTAAAGCTAAAGCTGTTAAATTTTTTATAAAAATATTATTCATCACCCTTTTATTTTTCCTTATGCAATTTACCCCTTAATTGCCCACAAGCAGCATCAATATCAGCACCACGTTCAAGTCTTACTGTAACTTTTTTCCCAGAATGTTCAAGAAGATATTTAAATTTCATAATATCATTATTTGAAGGTTTTTTATAATCGTTTTCTATTACAGAATTATATGGAATTAAATTTATATTACATTTCAAATCTTTTAAGAAATAAGCCAATTCTTTTGCACAATCTGTTGTATCATTAAACCCATGAATCAAAATGTATTCAACAGTAATCCTTCTACCTGTTTTTTCAATATAATTTGATAATGCTTTTTTCAAATCATCAATCGGATATTTATTCTCAATAGGCATTAATTCTGCTCTTAATTTATGATTAGGTGCATGAAGAGAAATTGCTAAGGTCGATTGCAACTCACTTTCAGCAAGTTCATATATTTTAGGTATGATTCCACTTGTAGATATTGTTATTCTTCTTGCACCAATTTGAAAATCATCATTAAAAATTTCAAGCGCTTTTAAAACATTTTGAAGATTTAATAAAGGTTCGCCTTGTCCCATAAACACAATATTTGTAACCTTTAATCCAGTATCACGTTGAATAGTTAAAACTTGTTCAAGAATTTCTTGATAAGTCAAGTTTCTTTTAAATCCACCTTTTCCTGTTGCACAAAACGAACAGTTCACCGCACAGCCCACTTGACAGCTAACGCAAGCTGTTAAATTAGCTCTATTATCAAATCTCATTAAAACGGTTTCAACACATTCACCATCAGGGAACTCTACTAAATATTTTATTGTTCCATCAGAACTTACTTGTTTCAACTTAATCTTTGTTTCAGTAACCGTTGCAACCTTTTTAAAATCTTCTCTAAAATCTTTCGAAAGATTTGTCATTTCATCAATTGAAGAAACAGATTTTGAATAAATCCAATTATGGATTTGTTTGGCACGAAATTTAGTTGCGCCCATTTCTTCCATCATCACTTCTAATTCTTTTAATTTTAATCCTGCTAATATTTTCATTTTAAATTTATTCCTAACCAAGTTTTGCTTTATAAAATTCTATAATATCCGTTTTAGCTTTCAACAACATTGATTGTTTTGCAACAGAATTTTTCCAAGCATTAAAACTACAAGATGACGGCAATAATTTTAAAGGATTATGCGGAAAATCTTTGCAAATATCTGGACGATTTTCATAATCAGAACACAAATTACCAACAAGCTTAGGGCAATAATAGTAATAAACTTTTTGATCTTCCATCAATTCACCTAAAAGCTTAAAGTATTCTGGATTAGCATTTTGTGCTTCGGCTTCAGATTTATATGGAACAAAGACCGAAATAAAATCTTTCGAAAATTTATCTCCACGAAATGCCCTCTGCTTTAGCTGTTCATAAGAATACTCGCTTGTTGCAAGTTTGCAACAGCTTGCACAACGACCACATTCATGCTCGCATTTTTTATCCATTATCATTTTATATGTATTTTTTAGCTTTTGCCTATATTCACCAGCAAGAAAACTTAAAATTTGTTTTTGCCAATCTCTATAAGCACAGCCAACTGGATAATCAGTAAACACATCTTTTACTTTTATTTGACAATTTTTAACAGAACAAATTGTGCAAGGATTTTCAGGCTTAAACTTATCAACTTCTCTTCTTATGCTTTCCGCAGCTTCAATAAAAATCTGCTGATAATTATCTTTTAAATTATCATATTGAGCTGTTAATGGTGTTGATGTTTGTTCTTTATTAGTATTAAAAAAGTTCTGCATACATAGAATAGTAGCATAAATAACCCATTCCTACAATGAAGTTTTTAGATGATGTTTTAGTATAAAACTGATTGGAGGGAATTTATGACCGAAAAATTAGAACTTTATAAATGCCATATTTGTGGGAATTTAGTACAAGTTATTCTTAATGGCGCAGGAGAGCTTGTTTGCTGTGGCCAAAACATGGAACTTCTTATCCCACAACATGAAAACGAAAACGCTGAGCTAACTGAAAAACACACACCAAAATTAGAAGAAGAAAATGATAAACGCTTTGTTAGACTCAAATATCACCCAATGATTCCAGAACATTATATTCAATTTATTGAAATTTACCCAAAAGATAAATCTAGGCTTTATCTAAAATATTTAAATCCAAATGAAATAGCAGAGTTTGATATAACTCATTTCGAAGAAAATATTGAAGCATTAGAGCATTGTAATATACACGGTTTATGGAGGAACAATAATGATTAGCAATACAATTAATGAAATTTTAAATGAACAAATTAATAAAGAATTTTATTCTGGATATTTATACCTTTCTATGTCAGCACATTTAAAAGAAATTGGATTAAATGGGTTTGCAAAATGGACAAGAATCCAAGCTAAAGAAGAGGTTGAACATGGACTAAAAATTTTTGATTATTTAATTAACTGCAATAGTTTTGTTACATTAAAACAAATTCGCATGCCAGAATTTGAGTTTGAAGGTATTTTATCAATTTTTAACCACATTTATGAGCATGAAAAGTGTATTACTAAAGCTATCATGACTATTGCAGAAAAAGCAGACGAAGAAAACGACAGAACAACCTTGAATTTTATAGATTGGTTCATAGCCGAACAAATTGAAGAAGAGGAAGCCGTTAAAAATATTATTAAACGCCTAGAGCTTTTTGGAGAAGATAAAGTTGCGCTTTATCTTATGGATAAAGAACTAGGAGAAAGAGAAAATTAAAATATCATACTAACGGTTGATGTTTTATATTTCTTTATAAAGATTTGAAAAAAAATGCCGAAGAAAAAAATGTTGACTTTAAAAAAAAAGTCATTAAGAACCCTTTAGAAAGGTTTAACTAACAACATGGCAAATTTTGTAAATCTATTATCAAATGTATTTTTACCAACCCCTACGTATCATACGGGTGAAATAAAAAGAACACAAAGCAAACAAACATCCTCAAATCCGTTTGCATCATCAAACCCGTTTGTACGTTCAAGTAACGAAAACTTCTTTGCAACTTACGGTCAAAACAAACCTGTTGCAGGAGGATATTTCGCAGGTTATTACAATAACCAACCAAATATAGTCGGTCGTAGACTATTTATTGAAGCATAGACTCAAAAATATACAAAACCTTTAGAGCAAGCCGTTAAAAAACGTCCTTGCTCTTTAATTTACATATATGATAGAATTATTTTATGGAAGGTATTAATCAAGATTATTTAGATGAGCTTAAAGTAAAGGTACACGAAAAAATAGATGGTATTGACTTGTATCAGTATAAAGGTAGTGTATCAAAGCTTTTAGGTCTTACAGTAGAAGTTAAACTCCCTGGGCTTAAAATTGGTGATTTATGCTATATTGAAGCAGCTAATGGTGAAAAAAAACCCGCGGAAGTAGTTGCATTTAAAGGTGATGCGGCTCAACTTTTACTTTTATATGATGGTGCCGGAATTGGGCAAGGGAGTTTAGTCCAAACAACAGGCAATCCTATTATGATTCCTGTTGGAGATTTTTTATTAGGTCGATTAATAAATCCAATGGGTGAACCCATGGATGGAAAACCTCTAGATACAACTAACGCTATTTGGAGAAATGTTGAAGGCCCTCCTCCAGGACCATTTGAACGTCCTATTATCCAAGAAATGTTTTCAACAGGAGTAAGAGCAATTGATTCTTGTATGACTTTTGGTTGCGGTCAACGTATGGGATTATTTGCGGGATCTGGTGTTGGTAAAAGTACACTTCTAGGCATGATTGCTAGAAATTCGGATGCAGACGTCAACGTAGTTGCTCTAATTGGAGAACGTGGTAGAGAAGTTAAAGAATTTATTGAAGATGCATTAGGCCCTGAAGGTATGAAAAAATCCGTTCTTGTATGCTCTACTGGTGACCAACCTCCATTAATTCGTCAAAAATGTTTGCTTACAGCAACTTCTGTTTGTGAATACTTTAGAGATCAGGGAAAAAAAGTTTTCTTAATGACCGACACCATTACACGTTGTGCTATGGCTGGTCGTGAAGTAGGCCTATCAATTGGTGAACCACCTACAATGAAAGGCTATCCACCTTCTATTTTTTCTTGGTTACAAAAAGCTTTAGAAAGAGCAGGAAATAGTGAACGAGGTTCAATTACAGCGTTCTACACCGTTCTTATGGAAGGTGATGACATTAACGATCCAATAGTTGATACTGTGCGTGGTATTACAGATGGACACATTTTCTTATCAAGAAAAGTTGCGGAAGCTAACCACTATCCCGCAATTGATGTTTTAGGTAGCATATCACGTTTAATGTCAGCTATTGCTTCTAGTGAGCATAAAGAAGCAGCTTCTAAAATGAGAAAAATTCTGGCAATGTATCGTGAAAATAAAGATTTAATCGACGTAGGTATGTATACCCCAGGTTCAAACCCAAAACTGGATATTGCTATTGAAATGATTCCAAAAGTTAATGCATTTTTACAACAAAGAACAACTGATAGCGTAAATATGCAGAATACTATTGAAACTTTAGTGAATATGATGGTTAATGTTGATATTTAAATTGTATTAACTTATATTCATAAATTATTGAAAAAATAAGATGTTTATACTATCATTAACCTAATCATATTGTTTTTAACGTGTGTATTATTAATTTTTGTAAAAAAATTCTTAAACATGCCCAATAAATGGCAAAAAAACTTTTTACAAGTTTTATCTATGTAGTAGGAGGTTATATAATGTTTATAAACAAAATTCTAGGATTTTCAAATAGAGTAGGATTTAAGGGATACGAACATAAACTTAATAACGTGGGTGAACAAATCTACAGATTTAACTATCCTTTTGACTATGAAAATGAAACTTGTGAACTTCAAATTTTTGACGTAAAAGAAGTTGAAAAAGAAAAATATCAATTAAACGAAACTCCTATTGCAACAATACCTCTTACTAAAAATGGTGTTAATGTAAACATTCAATCAATAACAAATAATGATAAAGATAAGCCTTTTGCCTATAGATTTGCAAGAAAAGATAAAACAACTGGAAAAGTAAAATATGTTGCTGATACAGGTGTAAAAATTAACAACGGAAACCCTGGCGATAATTTTAGAGTAAAAATTGATGATAAGATTAAAAATACTGAATACACCTTTGTTTCCAGAAGAGGAACTACTCCAAAAGTAGTAGGAGCAGGATATTTAGTATTTCCTGATTCACAAAGAGTTGGTGTTAAATATAAAGATTTTGATGATCCTAATACTGGTGAAATTTATATAGATAAAGCTGAACAAAAAGAAAAAGAACAAGTTATAAGAACTTTTTCTAACAAACTTGGTGGTAATCTTGCAGGCATGGAATATAACTTAGATTATTTAGCAAGTAATGGATACAAAATACAATTTGCAAACCCTGTTGCTGGTGGAGATAACAAATCATCACACCATTATTGGAACAAAAATAACTTCCAAATTTCAGATGATATGGGAAACATGGAGAATTTTGCATCTTACTCAAGAAAATTATTCCAAAAAGGAATGATTTATGTATATGACGGGACTTTTACTTCAGAAGGTTTAGAAGGTATTCACTTCCAATACGCTTTAAGATGGGCTGATAAAAATCCACAGTCATATTATTGGTTTAAAATGCAAAGCATTAAAAATCAGAATTTAGGTTTAGGTACAGTACCAAAACATAAAGAAAACTTAAGACACAGAGTAATTAATCCTTCCCATATTTATAACGAATCCACAAAAAAAGTAGAAAAAAATCCGAATTATAATCCTAACAAAGAAACTTATTTCCAAATTTATGACGCATCACAAGTTACAGATGGACAATTATCAAAATTAGATAAGCCTATCGAAACTTATGAAAAACTTCGTTCAAATAATTTCATCGCTATAAATACTCATGATGACACTTTGATTAATTATGTATTCCAAATTGATCCAAAAGAATATTACAATAATTTAAAGACATTTAGCCAATTACATAAAGATACTGTATTAAATTCACCAGACGGAACTATTTTAATATCACAATTCTCTAATTTTAAAATGGATAGAAAAACTGAAGGTGGTCAAGTTGCTTGGGATGCTAATACTGATATGGTAAAAATGAACTACCATATATCAGGTTATGATGAAAAAATTGACCAAGCTATAGTTGATTATGCCCAAAGAGAATACGAAAAACAAATGAGAGTTCGTGGTGCATTTGAAGTTCAAGATATGACATTACAAGCTGGTCGTTTTTGGACTAGAAATGTTAGAGATAATCAATTGATTTATTCAGCTCAAGTGCTCAAAGGCTCTACAACTTATGATAAAATTCAAGAACTTATATCAAATGGACTTCTTCCAAAAGAAGCCTCTTTAGAAAAAGAAGCCATTGATAATGTTTTAAATCATTATTATAAACTCGCACCAAAAGGCGTATTAAGCAAAGATGATACAACTATTAAAGCACTAATGCAAATTCCTTTAGATTCATTAGAATTTAATGAAAATACTGTTGGAGTATTATCAACTTCATACTTCTCAAATCGTGCAACCTCAGAAGAAACTCTTGGGCTTACTAGATTCGAATTAATGCAAAAAGAAAATCCTCATTTAACAGAAGATTATGCAAAAACATATTTGAAAACAAACTTCTTATTTACAGATGATATTAAAGATTTTGCAGATGAAATTATTAAAAAAGTAGACGCAAATTCTAATGAAAAATTATTAGATTCTAACGGAGATTATACTGAATACGGTGAATACGTAATAGAATTAATGGCTCCAAGTATCACAAAATACGCATTTTTCAAATCTCTTGCTGGAGATAAATTAAAAACAAAAATTTTACCTAATGGTGAAATAACTTATGATTATATTGATTTAAAAGAAAATACAAGTCTAAAATCTCTTGGCATTAATGGAACAAATCCAACAGATGAAGCAGAACAATTATATTCTTTAATCAAAAAAGGTATGAACAAATTAAATGAACAAGATATTGAATACCTTTCAAAATCAATTTCAAATAGAATAGCAGGAACTAACGTAAATAGTTTCCGTTTAGCAGAAGCAATGGTGAACAAGGCTGGGTTAGGACTCGCTTGGAGATTAGACGCTGCAAAAGACGTTGTTGACCAAGATGCTGGAAGAAGTGGTGACGTTGCTCATGACGAAAACTGGCGTAATTTAATAAATTTCTGGAAACAATTTGTAGATGTTGTAAAAAAAGAAAATCCTGATTCTTATATTGTAGCTGAAATAACCGACCAAGAAGAAGTTATGCAAGGTACTCTAGGCGAAAAAACTGGTTGCTATTATAGTAACATGCCTGATATTGGATTAAAATATAGATCTGTACCAGAAGCACAACTTAAATTCTATAATGAAACAGGTATAACTTCAGAAGCTGGATACTCATATTTATTCTCTGATATTATAAAAACTTTTTCTGTAGACTTTGCTGATGGCAAAAGTAGTGGTGGAAATATTATCGGAAAAGTTGGAGAGTTAATTAAACTTAGAGGGCTGGATTTTACTAGAAACCTATTTACATTTGTCGGTAATCATGACAAAACTAGAACTATACACGGTCTTGCTTTAGATATGGAATTACTCCACTCTAGTTTTAATATTTTTGATAACGAAGGAAAAGCTAATTTCGAAAAAAATCGAAAATATAGAAAGGAAGCTTTATTACAACTTACAAACTCAGATAAATATGAAGATTTACCATTAGAGGCAAAATTAAACATTGATAATCCTGAATATTTCAGTACAGTGAGTAATAAAGCTATTGCTATGAGTCAACTTTTAAGAAACGCAATAAATGACTCTCTACCAAATGTTGCAACAGAAGAAGAAAATAAATATCTAAAGGCAGGTTTAGTAGATTTAACTAACGGTAATTACTTGGGCTCAGGTGAAACTACTCAAATCCAGTCTATAAATATTCCAGAGCTTTCTAGCTTTGAAAATGCATTAAAAGCAATGATTGAAAAATCAGGAATTAGTCTTACTGAAGCTGAATTTAATGACATAATTAAACGTGCAAACGATCCCGAACTAATAAATCAATATACAGTACAAGGTGACTTCGATTGGGGAGCTATAAATGAAGAAGTAGGTAAACGTAATCAAAAAAATATTGATTTAATTTTACGAGGCTCAGACGAATCGACTCATTGTGCTGAAAAAGATTTTATTAAATACAGCACTTATACAGTCGGTATAGCAGGTATTTTAAGACAAGCTTTTATAGATGTTAAAGGTGAAGATGCGAATGCAAGAGCAAGCTTCTTAAATGCAGCCAAAGACTTTGTAAAAAAATACGATAAGGCAACTATTGAAGCAAATAGAACAGAGCTTCCATTCATAGAAGGCTCAGATGCAGCTATGGCTAAAAACGGTTACGCTTCAAGAGATATTAAAACAGCTATTGAAATGGCAATTCATCAAGCTGAATATATTGCTCAAAAAGAAGGAAAACTAGCAGAGGGCGACCATTTTGCTAACCTCGATAAAATTATGGGGAATATGTATCAAAGCGCAACAGAGCCAGCAATACAAAAATTTATAATGATGATGTCTTTCTTATCTGCCCTAGTTGGTATACCAACATTATATGGTGGAGATGAACTAGGCTTAAGTGGTTATGAAGAAAAAGCTAAAAACGTATTTTTACAATCAAGAAATGCACTTCCTTGGTCAGAGCTTGAAGAAGGTGTATTAAAAGATTATAGAAATAAAATAATGAATGCAGTAAATGATGCAATGAAAATTAGAAGTCGTGAAGGTGTTGACGCGCTTAATAACGGTACTGCATATACATTAAAAACATCCGACAAAAAAATACCTGCTTTTATGATGCAAGATAGCTATGGTAATATGACAATATCTGTATTTAACGCATCAGGTATAAATGTTAGTCCAAGATACAACTACTTTGAAGCGCTTGAGATTAACGAAAACAACAAAGAAGAAATATTTAATAAAGAAAAAATAGAATCATTTAATGAAAACAATCCGTATGTTCCGATTCAAAAAAATACAGAAATTGAACATATTGCACTTGATTCTGCAATTTCTCTACCTATAGGCTTAACCTTCTTAAACTCAGATTTAAGAGATAAAACTGAATATATAGTAGATTATATAAAAGATCAGAGCGGTAAAATTATTGGTAAAGGAATTTTTTCAAAAGGCAAAGGCAAAATTTCTCTTAATGGATTGACTGCTAAAAATGGAACAATGATATTAAAACATGTTGCGTTTAGAGCTCAAAATCCAATATATCAAAAACAATTTAATATAATTTCAAATCCTTACAGTAAAATAGAAAACCCAAGCGAAGGTGAAAAATTATCATTAATTGCAAGATAAATATACTAAAAGCTTCCTCATAATAGGAAGCTTTTTTATGATAATTAAAAACTAAAGCTCTAAAATCCGATTGCGTAATTAAAAATTCTTTTCTTAGTTGATTTCTTAATCGTTTCCGAAGAATCTACTGTTATTTCAGGAATTTCAATAACTTGGCCAGCACGTTTTAACATATTATTTTGCTGAAACGTCTTATCAACATTATTAAAACTTTTTAATCTATCTAACTCATTTTGTAAGTCATTATTTTCGTTATTAAGAATTACAGTTTGCCTGCTTAAATCATTAAGCTTCATTTCGCAAGATAATACAAAATAATAGCTAACAATTACCACTGAAATAAGTAAGCTAATTAACACACAAAGTAATTTATTAACACGCTTGATAGCCATTTGTCGTACAACATTCTCCTTTGGAAAGTACCCTTCTATTATACTATTAACAGCAAGGTTTTGAACAGATTTATCTAAAAAAGTTTTTCTAGTATTTGGATAACTTTTATATGGAGAAGTCGATTCAAAAGAAAATTTCCTTATAATCGTATCTAAAACACTTGTTTCTACTTCTCTTCTATATGGTCGATTATCGTTATAACTCTTTAAAGCGTATACCAACTAACTTACTCCCCAAAACCCGAACTATTTTTTTAAGAAATACACCTCGCCACTCTCAATTTCGCACTCCTAGAAGGCGGGTTTTCCTTTATCTCCTCATCTGTTGCCATTATAGGCTTTTTTGTCACAAGCTCTATTTTTGGCGGTGCGCATTTGCAAATCATTTCATTACATCTGCACTTCAAGCTCTCATGCTTTAAAATCTTTTTCACTATCCTATCTTCTAAAGAATGAAAACTTATTACTGAAATTATACCACCGACATCTAATAAATCCAATATATCATGTAATACAAAATTTACATTTTTTAACTCATTATTAACTTCAATTCTAATCGCCTGAAACACTCTTGTTGCAGGATGTATAGAAGATTTAACTCTTGGTGTTGCACTAACAATAAGCTCTGCAAGCTCTCCAGTAGTTTCAATCTTTTTCTTAGCTCTTACTTCAACTATTTTTTTAGCAATTCGTTTAGAAAATCTTTCTTCACCATATTCGCTAAAAATTCTTACTAAATCTTCTTCTTTATAACTATTTACAACATCATAGGCAGAAAAATCAGAATCCATATTAAATCTCATGTCAAGTGGAGCATTCTTTGAAAAAGAAAAGCCTCTTTCTGCTTTTGTTAATTGATGATAAGACGCTCCTAAATCCAAAATAACACCACCAGTGATTTTTTCTATACCTAACTTTTTAAGCTCAGATTTAATATTAGTATATGATGACTTCACAATTGTTAGATTTTTGAATTCCTTCAAACGCTCACTAGCATGAGCTATAGCTTCGTCATCAATATCAAAAGAAATTAATCGTCCATTCGGTGAAATTCGTTTTAAAATTAATTCACTATGCCCACCACCACCTAATGTACAATCGACATAAATTTTACCATCTGTACATTCTAATGCATCAACCGCTTCATTCAGCATAACTGTATAATGTTTAAAATCACTCATATAATAATTTTATCAAAAAATTTTCATATAGACCAGATGGTCAATACGAATTAAGAAAAATAAACCTTTTGATTGATGTCCATCTACATTATATATACTAAACTACTAATGGGGGGAAATATATCCTCATTGGTAAGTAAACTAAAAAAGTGGATAAAACCACAAAAAGACTTGGTAGGTAGTATAAAAATAGAGGAGAGCGAAAGGTGCAGCTTTCGAGCTTAGACATAGCATTACAACGTATTACTGCGATTGAAAACAGAATTCAATCGTTAGATTCGTTTGCTAAAAAGCCAGATGCTGATTTCCAAAAAATCCTTGATACTACTGTACAAAACAAAAACAATCCAAATTCTGTTTCAAGAAGTGAAATAGATAATTTAATCACAAAATATGCTGATAAAAACGGTCTTGATGAAGATTTTGTAAAAGCAGTTATCAACCAAGAATCAGGATTTAATCCTAATGCAACTTCTCATTGCGGTGCAATGGGACTAATGCAGTTAATGCCAGCCACTGCACAAGGCTTAGGTGTTACGAATGCTTATGATGCGGAACAAAATATTCAAGGCGGTACAAAATACCTAAAAGGTCTTATGGATAGATTTGGGAACGACAAGTCTTTAGCTCTTGCAGCTTATAATGCAGGGCCAAATGCTGTTAAAAAATATGGTGGAATTCCTCCGTATGCTGAAACCCAAAACTATGTAAAAAAAGTTTTAAGTAAGTATGACACATATAAAGGAGCGAACTAATGATTGTAAGAGGTTTAGAATCTGCGGCAAAAGGTATGGTCGCTCTTATGGATATGAATGATAGAATAGCGAATAATTTAGCTAACGTGAATACTGTTGGTTTTAAAAAGGGTGAGTTACGTTTTAAGGATGTTATGCAATCTGCAGTATATTCTCAAGAAGGTTCAATTTTAAGAAACGATACTAGTAGATATTTAGGTACAGTAAGTATGGGTTCAGAAGCTTATCAATATGTTCATGATTTTTCACAAGGTGCATTAGAAAAAACTGGAAACAAATTTGATTTAGCAATCGAAGGTGATGGTTTCTTCAAAATTCGTGATGTTGACGGAAAAGAATCTTATACAAGAAATGGCTCTTTTATTGTTAATAATGAAGAATATTTAGTTACAAAACAAGGAGAATATGTTTTAGACGTTAACAATAGAAGAATCCGCATGATTCCAGAAGATTGGGATCCAGAATTAATGAGAGATAAAATGGAAATCGTTATCGGTGAAAGCGGTAATATTGAAATGAATTCTTACACTCAAAAATTACCAATGCAAACAATTGGTATTTATGATTTTTCAGATAAAGAAGATTTATTTGAAATCGGAGATGCTAGATTTATTCCAATGGATAAAGAAAACAATCCTGAGCTAAAAGCTGAAAAGTTCACAGTGCAACAAGGCATGTTAGAACTTTCAAACTCAAGCGTAATAAAAGAAATGATTAATACAATTCAAACAACTCGTAATTATGAATCGCTTACAAAAGTTGTAAGCACAAACAATGAACTACTTAGAACAGCCGTTTCAGTAGGTCGTATTTCAAGATAATAAAAATAACCAAACTTAGGAGAGGATAAAAATGTTAAGAGCACTAACAACAGCAGCAACAGGTATGATTGCGCAACAAAATTACCTTGATGTTATTGCAAACAACGTAGCGAACGTAAATACAACAGCGTTCAAAAAATCAAGAATCGAATTTCAAGATTTACTATCTCAAGCGACAAGAACTCCTGGTGCATTGATGAACCAAGGAACTTATCAGCCTGTAGGTATCGAAATCGGTCTTGGGGTTAAAACTGCTGCAACAACTCGTGTATTTACTCAAGGTGTTGCAATATCAACTGGCCGTCAGCTTGATATCGAAATTGAAGGCGAAGGCTTCTTACAAGTTATGAAAGAAGATGGATCTCTTGCTTATACTCGTGATGGTTGTCTTCAAGTTGATTCACTTGGTCAGCTTTGTACTAACGACGGATTATTAATTCAGCCTTCTGTATCAATCCCTCGTGATGCTACAGAAATTACCATTACTCAAGACGGTAACATTTCTGTAACTTTACCTGGACAAACTCAACAATCAATTGTCGGTTCTTTACAGTTGGTAAAATTCCAAAACCCATCAGGTTTGTTATCAATTGGTCACAACTTGTATAAAGAAACTCAAGCTTCAGGCAACCCTGTTCAAGATACACCAGGTCAAAATGGCTTAGGTTTGATTCAACAAGGTATGCTGGAAGGCTCTAACGTACAAATCGTTGATGA
Source organism: bacterium (assembly GCA_017482685.1). GTDB lineage: Bacteria > Cyanobacteriota > Vampirovibrionia > Gastranaerophilales > Gastranaerophilaceae > CAG-196. Next base: position 49,160 of record JAFUMP010000022.1, read on the forward strand.
ATTAGTAGGTCTAATCAAAGCAGAACGTGCATTTGAGTCAAACTCAAAATTAATTAATTCTTCAAGCAATATCTTGCAGTTAACTAACAACATGTCTTAAAGACAAATAAGGGGAGAGAGTTGAAAAGATTTTTAATTACAGCATTAATAATGATGATAGGGATGAGTGTTCAAGCTCAAACTATTACTTCTGCTGAAATTAAAAGTCAAATTGCTAATCAGCTTGAAGCAATTTATAACAAAAATACAAATGCCGAAGTTGAAGTAAAAATAACAGCAACTCCATTTGCAGAACTTCAGCTACCAGACGGGAAGATAACTTATAAAATAGTTCAAGGAGCAGATAAAATTGTTCCTCGTGATATTAAAAGGGTAGATATATATGTAAACAATGCTTTTGTTAGAACACTAAATCTACCTGCTCAAACAAGCGTTTATAAAGAGGTCTTAGTTGCTGCAGACTTCATAAACAGAGAACAAGCAATCACTAGAGAAGCTACTTTAGTAAAAAAAATTGATGTTTCACAAAAAATTGACTATGTCTTATCAGAGAAAGTTTTAAATAAAGAAATGTCCGCAAAAAAAGCATTTCAAAAAGGGGAAATTATAGATAAAAGATTTGTGAAAATGAAACCTGATGTTGCAAGAAATGGAGAAGTAAGAATTTTCTTTGTATCAAACGGGGCAGTAATGATTACAATCGACGGAACAGCTTTAGCAGACGGAATGACGGGAGATTATATCAACGTCGAAAATAAAAATTATAAAAAAGTTTATACAGGAAAAGTAATCGGAGAAAACAGAGTTTTGGTGAATATCTAAAAAAGGCGTTAAGACATTAAGTACAAAACGTAACAAACTTAAAGTCCTAAAGACCTAAAGCCATAAAGACTTCAAAACGAGGTAAGTATATGAAAAGAATATTAGCAAGCATATTAACATTAATAATGGTATCGGGAATAATTCCTGCTAGCGCTATTGAAGCAAAAGTAAGAATTATAGATCTTACTCATATTAAAGGGGTTCGTGAAAACCAACTTGTAGGATATGGAGTTGTTGTTGGTCTTCCTGGAACAGGTGACAACTCTCGTTCAACCCAGATTACCAACAAAATGTTATTAAGAAACTTGGGTACAGTAATTGAGCAAGAAAACTATATCCAAAAAGGCGCATCTGCAGCAGTAATAGTAACAGCAACAGTTCCTCCATTCTCTAAAAATGGTGATAAAATCGACGTTACTGTATCAGCAATTGCTGACGCTAAGAGCTTAGAAGGCGGTGTTCTTGTTCAAACCATCCTTAAAGCTCCAAACGGAGAAGCTGTTGCAGTTGCTCAAGGCCCACTTTCTGTTGGTGGTATTAATAAAATTGCAGGTGGCTCATCAGCTAGAACCGCAATTACAACATCCGGTAGAATCCCTGGTGGTGCGATAATCGAACGTGATATTTATACAGAAATTGGTGATGAGAATTCAATCACTCTTTGTCTAGATAAATCAGATTATACTCTTGTTTCAAGAATTGCTAATACTGTTTCTGCTTTAGCTCCAGCTCAAGCAATTGATGGAAGCTCAGTAAAGGTTATGATTCCGCAAAAATTTATAAATGATAGAATTACTTTCATATCTTTATTAGAAAACTTAGAGGTTTCACCAACTTTAGAAAAAGCTAAAGTTGTAGTAAACGAAAGAACAGGAACTGTTGTCATAGGCGCAGATGTTAAGCTACTTCCTGCAGCAGTTGCTCACGGTAATATTACAGTAACAGTATCCACTACAAATGAAGTTTCTCAGCCAAACAGTTTTGCAGATGGTGCAACTGTTGGGTTTGAGAATGCAGATATAACAATTAATAAAGCACCTGGCAGTTTGGTCGAAATGCCAGCAAACAGCAACTTAAACGATTTAATTAGAGCTTTAAATTCAATCGGTGTTGCACCTGTAGATTTAATTTCAATACTTCAAGCATTGAAAAAATCAGGTAGCTTACAAGCAGAATTAATTATAATTTAGGAGTAAGAATATGGATTTTTCAACACCTACGTTAGATTTAATCAAAAATGACTTAAAGAATGCTCAAGTTGTTAACTCTGATCAGGTTTTATATAACCGAATCAAAGAATCAGGAGATTCAAAAGCTCAATTAATGAAAGCTGCACAAGAATTTGAAGCAATTTTTGTAACAAAAATGCTTACAGAAATGGATAAAACAGTTGATAGAGAAAATGGTATTTTTGGTGAAAAAACTCAATATGAAGACACTTTTAAATCAATAATTTATCAACAAATAGGCCACGATATTGCAAGCAACCCACGCTCAAGTATCGGAATGGCAACTCAAATTTACAAACAGATGGAAAAATATACTAAATAAAACAAAGGATTAAAAAATGTTATCATCAGTAGGACAAAGTAATAATGTACAAAGATTTTCAGCAGTAAACGCTTTAAGAACTGGAGCAAATATTTTAAACAAACCCGTTGAAGAAGCTCAAGAATCAGTTATTGATAAAACAAGTAATGGAACAAAGTCTGCTCCAAAAGGCTTGTTAGAAAGAGTAGATGTTACTGATATTAGAAAATGTGCGGAATATGTTGGAGAATTCAACATTTCAGATGATGACATAAAATATGGGCTAATGTATGGTAGAAGTGTAATTGCAGAGTTTCTCTGCTAAAAGGGATTTTTGAACGGTAAGTATAATTTTCAAGCAATGCTTGATAAACTTGGGGAAATTATTATGAAAAAAGTTTTAGTATCAACTTTAATATTAATGACAATGTTTGCAGTACCGACAGTACAGGCAGAATCTTTGTTTACCTTAGGTGCAACTCAACACTATCAAGGTGTACCACGTTCATTATTTGGCGGGGTTCAAGCTAGACAAATCGGTGATTTAATCTCAATTATTATGGATGAAAACATTTCATTAAACGATAACTTAACTTATTCAGCAGAAAAATCTTCTACTACTGTTGATACTTTTACAACTTTTATTAATAAATGGCTTGGAATTTCTCTAAAAAATTCCGATGGATTTGGTGGCTCAAATGAGGTTTCAAATTCTGCTGTAGGCTCAAGAGCAATGAAATTAGGTGATAAAATTGCATGTCAAGTTGTTCAACAACTTCCAAACGGAAACTTATCTGTTCAAGGCAAAAAAACTATTGTTAACGGAAACGAAAGAATGGATTTCATTGTAACAGGTGTGGTCGACCCTCGCTGGCTAAATGTAGATGGAGAAATTTACTCATACAATGTTTCTAATCTACAATTCGCATTGTCTGGTAGAGGTTCAATTTCTAGAAGTCAAAACGAAGGTATCTTTAATAGATTTATTAAATATCTGTTCTAATTAAATTGAAAATGGAAAATTGAAAATGGAAAATAGTTTCAAAAAATTAATAAAAATATTAGACAAGGAACTTGAAGCCTATACTCAACTCAGAGATTTGTTTCAAGAAAAAAAAGAGCTTCTTAAAAAAGCAAAATCTGATGATCTAGGTATAGTAGATAATAAAATTCTTGCAGTAAATGAAAGAATTGTTAAGCTAAACACCGAACAAAAAAACCTATCTATTGAACTGCTCAACAAAGATGGTGTAATGTCAGATTTTATAAGCCTTGCAGAGGAAAATTGTCCAGAGCTAAAAGAGGCTCTAATGTTAAGAAAAGTTAAGATTTGTAACATTTCTGAGCAATTAGTGTTATTAAATAATCAGAATGTGGAATTAATAAAACACGGCATTATAATTACCAACAAGATGTTGGAAACAATTGTAAATGCATTTGCTCCTCAAGGAAGTATCTACAATGGAGCAGGAAAAACAACTGACACATGTAATTTAGACATGTGGACAATAAATGAACAAATATAACGGAAAGCCCGTTAGACGGAACTTGATTGATTACAATGAGGTAAACAATGGTTAGCTTATTCAACGCATTAAATATGTCATCAAACGCACTGACTGTAAACGAGTCAGCAATTAGCGTTGTTTCTCATAACGTAGCAAACATGAATACAGAAGGTTATTCAAAACAAAAAGTGCATTTAGCTACACGCAACATAGCCGGTGCAATCGGTGACAGCACTGAAGCTCAAATCAGAGCTAATGGCGGCGTAATGATTGCTAATGTCATGAGATATAATGATGCTTATTTGAATAATTATTATAGAGATCAATTATCAATACTTAAAGGCTATGAAGCGGAATTGGGTTCATTAGGGGATTTAGCAAGCATTTTTGATGATTTAGAAGGCGAAGGTATTTCTGCGACTTTAGCTAGTTTTTATGAAGCAGTAAACAATTTAAATGAATATCCTGCAAGCGCAACTGCTAGAGTAAATTTTATTGAAAGTGCAAAAACATTAACTCAAGCTCTTAATTCAAAAAGCAAACAGCTAGATGAATTAACTTCAAAAGCTCTAGGAAACGGAGAGGACGAAGAGCTATTAAAAAACTCAAAAATTTATCATGAATTTGGAGTATTTAATTCAAGACTAGAAGAATTAGCAGAAATTAACAAAGCGCTTCAAGTAACTCAAACTGGAACACTTCATGCTAATAATTTACTTGATAAACGAGATATGCTTCTTAATGAAATTGCAGAATTTGTAGATATTAATATTGAAGAACATCCTACAAACGGCTCTGTAACTTTATACGTAGGCAATCAAGTAATGGTAAAAGGTGCTGAAGTTAAAGCAAAACTTGAAATTCAAACCGCTGCAAAATATTGTGAAGAATATAGCAAAGAAAACCCTACAAATCCAATCACATACCCTCAAGATTGGATATTAAAAGATGACAAGGGACAACCTATTCTTGATGAATATAATCAGCCAATTGCTAGAGAAGCTGCGGTTGTAAGTATTGTAGGAATTAATGATGATGGAACAACAACAGATATTATAAAAGATGCAAATTCTATTATTAAAACAGGTTCAATTGGAGGATTATTACATTCTGGAGATATCCAAGCTGAAAACATGACTGCTGGAAAAGCACAACACGCTCTTAATATGGTAGCTCAGTCTGTTGCAAAAGTTTTTAATGATTTGAACACTAGAAAAAATGCTTATGCAATTAATCCTCTTGATACTAGCATATTAACACCAACAAGTGGTGATAATTATATTTTTGTAGGTAAAGACGGTACTCCTGATAGTATAAGCGCAGGTAATATAACAATTAATTCTAGCTTGTTAACTGATGATGGTTGTTGGAAACTTGCTTGTGCATATTTTGATAACCCACAGAACTTAGATCCACCACCTACTTTTGACGAAAAAGCCATCGGTAATTCTCAAAACGTAGTAGCTATGCTTAACACAAGAACTTCAAAGTTAAATGAACTTGGTAATATGTCTATAGAAGATTATTATACAAACTTACTTGGTAAAATTGCAGCTGGTGGTAGTAGTGCTCAAGCAATGGTTGAAACACAAGGAAATGTAGTTGATGCTATTAAAGACCAAATTTTGAGTAATAACAGCGTTGACTTAAACGAAGAATTAGTCGATTTGGTTAAATATCAAACTGCATATTCTGCAGCAGCACAAGTATTCAATACTTGTAATTCGTGTTTAGATGTATTAATGACCTTAGGAGGTTAATAGATGGTAGATAGAATCTCTTCAAATTCAAGATATGCACAGCTTGTTGCAGATATGAAAATGAATCAATTTAATTTTAATAAACTTACCCAGCAATTATCTTCTGGTAAAAAGGTGGTTGATCTTACTGACGATCCAATTGCATCTATAAATATATTAAATACGAATAAACAATTAGGTCAAATTGAAACCTTTGAACAAAATGTTGGGATGGCTTCTGCTGAATTAAGCGCTTTAGATGACCTTTTGGCTCTTGCTAATGGCTATCTTTCTGAAGCTTGGGACAAGGCAATCCAAGCAAATAACCAAACATATACTGAAGGTTCTTTAAAGGCTTTAAAAGTAGAAATTGATGAAATCACAAAAACAATGGTTGATTTAGCAAATACTCAATATAACGATAATTATATTTTCTCTGGAGCTAACACTAAAACTGTAACTTATACAATAGATAAAGATGGAAACATCATATATAATGGTACTCCACAAACTAATCCAGATTATATCCGCAAAACAGAAGTTGCAGATGGAGTTTTTGAAGTTATAAACACTACTGGTGATAAAATATTTGGATATTATGAAAAAGTACAAGAAAAAGTCGGAGATAAATTTGTTTACTTAGACGAAAATAATAAAAGAGTTCTTGAAACAGTTGATCCCGTAACAAAAGCTAAGACTTATACTTATGAAGATAATGGTGCAGATTACCCAGGTAAGTTTGAAGATCTTTCTAAAGTCTATACTGAAGAAGAAAAATATTCAGGAGTTTTAGGTGCTTTGAAAAAATTAAGTAATGGTATTGAAAAAGTTCTTAATGGAGACGAAGCAGACGGCTACGATGAAATGAGAGCAACTCTAGATTTATTTGACAAATCTTTAAATACAATTACTACAGAACAAACAAAATTTGGTGGTGTTGCTAATAGACTTGAAATGACAACATCAACATTAGAAACAAATAATGAAAATTTAAGTGCATACTTATCACAAGTTCAAGATATTGATTATGCGTCTGCAATTACTCAATGGATGAATGCACAATATGCTTACCAAGCAAGTATGCAAATAGCTTCAGCTAGTATGAATATGAGTTTATTGAATTATATACAATAAGGTTAATTGGCTTCTCACGGATGAGAAGCTGTTAACCTCAAAAGTTTACAAATTTTATATACTTACCATTTTTAAGGACATTTTATGTCCTTTCTTTTTTATTATTGAATTTTTGTTAAATTAATTTGTAATTTTTTCAATATAGAATGTTTTTCTAAAAGCTTTTTCCAAAACTCCATTTGCTCGCCATATAAAGTTAATTGCGAAGGTTTTCCTAAAAGATTCCTTATTTTTTTAAAAGAAGTATCCAATGCCAATTTTTTGCTTCTACCTAAATTTGTACTCGCAATAGTTTTATTAACATCTAAATAAAAATTCCCATCTTTCTCCACAACTATTGGCTCATATAAATCATCTTCAAGTTCTCTAAACATAAACGCTTCCTCTAAAAAATCTTTTAAAAAACTGGCACTTCTAACTTTTATAAGCTCTTGTTCTTTAGGTAAAAACCCTACTTTTGCATGATATAAAGTAGAAGCAGGAAAAGAATTCCTTGGGATTTCTTTTATTCCTAATTGTATAGCTCGTTCTATATGAATCTGATCAAGTCTTATACCTATACCTTTTAGATTAGAAGAATAATTACTCATACTTCCAGCCTTCATAACCCAATTATTGTCCGAGTTTTTTTCAATATCATAAAATTTCGAACCAACTAAATTCCCATCTTTATCAGTAATAGTCCAAAACTCTCGCACAAAACTATCACCAATCGTTGCGGCTTCATGTTCAACATTTACCTCCACAGGCTCATTCGTCTGAGCGTCTTTAACAAGAATTTTATTAGGTTCAGCACCTTTATACTCAAATTTATCCGTCATTAATTCATTCAAAAGCGAACTTTTAAATACATTCTCAGCTCTATACTGCACCATTTTTTGTTCAGATTTTTTCACTAGAGAACGCAATTGAGGATGTGTTAATCGTCTTAATTTTTTTGATACTACATTCATAATTATTATAAATCTCGTAAAAATATAATTTGCTAATTCTAATTTTATTTAAATAATATCTGTTTGAAAAGTCAAAGTTATTCTATCACCTTCTTTTATTCTAGTAATTTCTTTTGGCAAAATTCTTTTCCCATCTCGTTTGATATACAAAACCAAAGAATTATATGGAAAAGTAATATCACTTATCTTTTTATTAATCCATTGATGTTTAGCTGGAACAGTCACTCGCATAAATTTAATTGCGCATTCTTCTTGATAATCATTAAAAGTTTTTCTAATATCAATTTCTTTATCTATCATATTGGTAACTCGTGCAATCCAAGGTAAAAAAGCACCTTGAAAAGCTATAGATAATAACGAGATGAAAAAGACTACATGATATAAATCATAATCAAGTTCTATTCCACTATCCATTGCAATAATAGCAAATACAATTGATGCAACGCCCCTCAGACCAGCCCAAGCTATAATAAGCTTCTGACCTATAGAAGACTTAAATGGAAATAGTAGTATAAAAACAACCAAAGGTCGTGCAACAAATGTCAAAAAAAGAAAAATATAAAAACTTGCTAAAAACACATAAGGTATCTTATTTAAAGTTGCTAACAAACCTAATGTAAAAAATATACCAATTTGTGCTAATTTAGTTATGTTATCAAAAAAAGTCATCATTGCAGTTTTATTATCAATATTGGAATTTCCCAAAATTATTCCTAAAAAATATACAGCTAAAAAAGGATTGCCGTCATATATTTGCGAAATAGCATAAGCTGTTAATACAAGTGCAATTATAAAAAGACTGTCATTTCCATCTATAATTATTTTTGTTTTCTGAAAAATATAAATTGCAAATTTTGCAATAAGAACACCTGTAAAAATCCCCAAGATTACCTGTTTTAAAAACAGTAAAAATACAAAATTAGCACTAGATCCTTGTATTAAAGCAATCACTAATATAACTAAAACATAAGACATAGGGTCGTTACTTCCACTTTCTAACTCTAAAAGTTGTCCCGTGTTTTCTTTAAGATGTAATTGTTTTGATTTTAAGATTGAAAAAACTGAAGCTGCATCCGTAGAGCCAATGACAGCTCCGAATAAAAAGCTTTCTAAAACAGGAATTTGCAAAATATAATAACAGAACAAACCCACCGCTAAAGCTGTAAAAAGAACTCCAAAGGTTGATAATATTGTTGCTTGAACAAAAACAGGCTTAGCTGCTTGCCATTTGGTACAAAAACCACCATAAAAAATAATAAAACCTAGCGCTATTGAAGATAAATCTTTTGCCTGTTCAAAATCTGAATAATCAATTTTAAAAATCTCATTTGACCCAAATAATAAACCTAAACATAAGAAAAAAACTAATGCTGGTATTCCAAGAGCTTTCAAAAAACGATTTGTAAATATCGCTGAAAAAATCACAATTGCACTCAAAACTAACACAAAAATCATGCAAATATTCTAACAATTGTAACTATTAATTAATATTGCATAAAAGATTAATTTTGCTTTTTATCTTTCAAAAAACTTTCTATAAAACCGTCTAAATCACCATCCATAACAGCATCGACATTGCCGACTTCAAAACCTGTTCTATGATCTTTGACCATTTTATAAGGATGAAAAACATAAGACCGAATTTGTGAGCCAAAATTTATATCAAAATTTTCACCTTTTAACTCTGCAAGTTTTTTTTCGTGCTCTCTTTGACGAATTTCAAGTAATTTAGAAGCCAACATTTGCATTGCATTTTCTTTATTCTGCAATTGAGAACGTTCTTGCTGACATTTGACAACAATTCCAGTTGGTTTGTGTAAAATTCTAACAGCTGTTTCAACTTTATTAACATTTTGCCCACCAGCTCCACCTGAACGCATTGTATCTACCTCCAAATCCTCTGGAGGAATAACAATTGTTTTTTCATAATCAGCAATTATAGGTGAAACTTCACAAGAAGCAAAGCTTGTTTGTCTTTTACCATTCGCATTAAAAGGTGAAATTCTAACTAACCTATGAACACCTTTTTCTGCCTTTGCATAACCATAAGCAAATTTCCCACAAATTTTTATCGTTGCAGACTTTATTCCAGCCTCTTCACCATCAGATTTATCAACAAGTTCAATTTTCCAATTTCTTGATTCTGCCCAACGGATGTACATTCTAAGAAGCATATTAGCCCAGTCCTGAGCATCTGTACCACCAGCTCCAGCATTTATAGATAAAAACGCATCTGCATCATCATATTCACCAGATAACATTTGTTGAACATCATATTTATCTATTGATTTTTCAAGTTCCACTAAAGCTAATTCGCTTTCTTTAATAAGCTCTTCATCACCTATTTCTGTAGCAGTTTGCATATCATCTAAAATAGATTTCCAATCATTAAAAAGTGTAATTTTATCCTTAATCTCTCTTACTTGTTGCCCTATTTCAGTAGCAAGTTTTTGATCAGCCCAAACAGAAGGATCTTGAAGTTTTACTTCTAGTTCTTCTAATTGTAGAGCTAAAGCTTCAGAGCCAATAAGATTCTTATTCACACGATTTTTTAGTTCATCAAAAATCATCTTCCGATAAGCTCCAATATCTGTTTATGTATTTCTTCAATTGATTGAGTTGAATCCACAACTTTAACTCTTTCTGGCTCTTGTTTTGCTATTTCTAAAAAACCTTGTCTAACACGTTCAAAAAATTCAATTCCAGCAGATTCCATTCTATCTTTTTCTGCTCCAACTCGTTTTTGGGAGGTTTCTACATCAACATCTAATACAACTGTTAAATCAGGTTTAAGTCCGCTAGTTGCGATTTTATTTAAGTTATGAATTTGATTTAAATCTAACCCTCTTCCATAGCCTTGATAAGCTACAGTAGAGTCAGTATGTCTATCACAGAGAACTATAGTACCATTTTCTAGAGCAGGTTTTATAATACAATCCACATGTTGAGCTCTATCTGCCAAAAACAAAAAAGATTCACAAACAGGAGAAACTTCGCCATCATAATTAAGTAATATTTCTCTTAGCTTTACCCCTAGACCTTTTGAACCTGGCTCACGAGTTAATAGTGTTTGATACCCTTTTGCACGCAAATATTCATCTAAAAGCTTAATTTGTGTTGTTTTTCCACAACCATCTCCGCCTTCAAATGTTATAAATAGTCCTTTTGACATATAATTCCTCTTTTATTAATAAATATTACCATACATCCAGTAAGTACGAAGCACTTTTTTTACATAATTTTTCGTTTCTGGATAAGGAATTTGTTCTACAAATTCATCTGTATCGTTATATACAAGCTTTGTAAACCAATTGTTCACTGAGCCAATACCTCCATTATACGCTGAAATCGCATATAAATCTTTATTTCCTAAATTCCTCTTAAGACTCCAATAATAAGCACTTCCTGCTTTAATATTACTTTCAGGATTAAAAATATCACCCGTAATACCATGATTTTTTGTTATTTCAGCATAAGTTGCAGGCATAAGTTGCATTAATCCAGAAGCTCCTACAAAACTTTTCGCTAAAGGATTAAAATGGCTTTCTTCTTTTAAAATTGATTGTAATATTATAGGATTATTGTTGCCATTATTTTTATCTATTATTTCATAATAGTGTAAAGGATAAACTAATCTCCATCTTAAATCATCAAAGGCAGGTTTTTCTGATAATTCAGCCATCGCATTTCGAGCAAGAATTGTTGAAATAGTATAATTTCCTTTTTGATAAGCAATCCAGCTTTGAATAAATTTATCTTTTTTACAAAGTTCTTCTACCAAATCATAATCTTTAAGCAAAGCTAATTTTATAACTAAATTGTTTTCCAAAGATTTTTTATAAGGAAAGACCACTGGCATTGGAGTTATATTTAAAAAAGGTAAAATGCCGTCATCTTTATAAAGATTATAATTTGCTCTATATGCATAATAAGAATCTGGGTATTTAGCTATAACTTGTTTATAATATTCATTAGCTTTTTCATAATGTTTAAGCTTATTAGAAATTCTTCCCATATAATAAGTTATTGCTGATGAAGATTTTACATTAGGGAACTTCTTTTGATGTAAAAAACCTAATCGTTGTGCATCAGTATATTTTTTCTGTAAATAATTTGAAATAAATAAATTATATAAAGAATCTGCCGAAAACTGACCGTTTGGATATTTTTCATATAAAGTTCTATAACAAGCTTCTTTTAAATTATTTGCAACAACTTCATTACAGTTCAAATAAGCTATATAATCCGTCCCAGCATCTTTGTAACCACCATTTACAAGTGATACTATGCCTTCTTTGCGTGTCGGATATGTTGCAATATAGTCGTCAATCACAGCATAAACTTCTGATAATTCAACAGAATTTGCATGATCCTTCAAACCATAAATTGCATAGTAACGACCTTTTTCATTATTGCCAAGTTTAAATTCATTCTTTGCAAAATCAGTCCAGCTCTCAGCTAAAGTTGTTTTATTCAAAAATTCTTTTGCTTTTTCGTAATCTCCGTTAGCATAATAAACTTTTGCAATAAGCAAATTATCATAATTTTTTAATTTAACATTCAGCTTTAAAATTTCATCAACAGATTTGAGAGAATAGCGTCCATCTGGAGCTTTTTCAATATAAGTTTTAAAATTAATAAAAGCTCTATCTTTTGCTTTTTCTAATTTTTTAGGATTTTCAGGAAAATTATCAATTTCAATTAACCCTAAATAATATTCTGAAGCTATAGCATAATCACTTGTTGGATGTTTTTTTATAATATTTTTAAAATGTTTTTTTGCACGTTTATCTTTTAAATCTAAAAGTATATTCGCCAAATTATATTCACTTATTGGGACAATACTAGATTTTGAATTAGAGTGCAATATTCTAACATATTTTTTTACTGCTAATTCTTTTTTCCCTAAATTAGTAGCACATCTTGCTTGTCTAAATAATGCAGGTTCTTTAAGAGTTGAACGAGATGGAACTTTGCTAAAAATTTGATACGCAGTTTCATAATCAGAATCTTTATAAACCTTCAAAGCTTCTTGATAAGCCTTTATCCCTCTATCTTCTGAAGATATATTATTATATACAAAATAACCAATTGTTAAAATTAAAAGCAATATAACAATCTGTAAATCATATTTTTTTCTACGTCTTTTCATCCAAATCTTTTCCAAAATTATATTAACCCCTCAGCTCTCCCAGTAAGCTATTTTTTTTATATAACACTATTCTAATATAGAATTATGCAAAAGGAAAACCCTGTAATAAAAAATTACATTTTATTATCAGAAAAGCGGATTTTAGAAGAAAACCCGCTTTTAAAAAAAACTATTTTTGAGACTGAAATTTCTTTATATCATTCACCCTTAGAGCAAAGTATGGCTGTTTCTTATTCTTCTCTATTATAAAAAGTACAAAAGTATCATCAAAATAAAATAATTTAGGTGTTATCTCTTCTGATGGTAATAAAGATGTTACTTCTGCAACTAAAGCTCCTTCACTTTTTATTTTAACTCCCTTATTATTCATATCAAATTTTATACTTTCCATAGCTTGATTTATAACAATATTTGTTCCCATAATTCTTTTATTTGTTAATTCTTCAAAAACTTTTTCTTCATTTAATTTGATATTAGGAATTTTTAATTCATCAACATTACTTAAATTTTTCTTTCCTTTATATGCATTTTGTTTTTTTAGTAAATCTAAATAAATAAAATTAAACGGTTTATTAGACCCATTTTTATATAAAATAACTTCATCTACGTCATTTGTAATTAATTTTACAGCGTAATCATTATTTCCATTATAAAAAAGTATTTCAACTCCTTGTCTCAATATTTTTTCAGAATTTGAATCAATACCAAAAAAATCTACAATATCTTCTTCACCAAAAATAGAACGACCAAGCTTATCAAATTCTCTTACAAATTCAAAATCTTTTTTAAGCATTGCATACACGAGATACATATCACTACGAGGAGTTAAATCAAGCTTATCAAGTAAATCACTAGATTCTTTAAATTTTTTACGCAAAGCTTTACTTATTTGTCGAGTTGTATTTTTTCTTACTTTACCAGCATATTTATAATAATTCTTTTCAGAAATATCATCAGCTTTAAAACTTTTTTTATTAAGTTCATTTACTAAAATTGGAGTTCCTTCTCTAAATCTTACAGGATTAAATACAACCTTGTCAATGAAATCATTCCAAACAAGCTGGAACGTAGCAACCCAAATTCTATCTTGAGCATTTGTTCTAGAATACATAGTCGGTAGCACTTCTATATTTGAAGCTAAAATTTGTAAGTTTGCAGATAAAATAAGCCCCACTAATATTCCTATAAATTTTTTCATAAGTCTCTCCAAAAAATAATTATTGTTTAATCATTTTAGCACATTTATTATCATAAAAAAAGAGTTTTTAACTTAAATTATACTTATTAATTGAATCCTCTATCATCTTAGTCAAAAGTCGCATTAGCTTTTTTAAATATTAATATATTCTATTTTTAAAAGGAGAATTATTATGTCTGAAAAACGATTTTTATCTTTTATTTTTATTGAAGGCCTTTTACTTACAATTTTGGCGCTTTGCGTTTTAATTTTACCAAAACTCACATCATTAAGTTTTGGAGTAATGTTAAGTGTTGCATTTATAACCTATGGGCTTTATAAAATAATAGTGTCTTTTATTAACAAAATTTATTTATCTAATATTTTATGGAGCATCTTTTTAGGTGTTTATATTTTAACAATAGGCATTCTTTTACTTCTAGTTCCTAAAATTAGCCTGCTTTGGCTTATTGCACTTATCGGAGTATTTTTTCTTCTAGAAAGTATTTCAACAGCAGCATTTGTATCACAAACTCGAAACATGTTTAATTCAATAAATTGTAAAGCTTTTGCAGGATTTATTTTATTTATAGCAGGCTTAATTATTATATTAGGATTACCTGTAATGTCATTTTGGGCAGTAGTTATGTTATCAGGAATAGCACTGTTAACCAAAGGTATGGCTAAAATAACCTTAGCTTTAGCTAATAAAAATAACTATAACATTTAATGAGAAATTATAATAAGCGTAGTGCGTTCATGCTCTACGCTTATTGTATTCTAT
>JAFUMP010000023.1 GCA_017482685.1 bacterium
CCATTACCATGTATTTGGATTGGCTCATTTTTACTCATTAAATCAAAAAATTTATCCACAACACCTGCTTCACCAAAACAACTTTGTCCCGGACCATAAACATTAGCATACCTAAAAATAATATAATCAATTCCTGAATATTTAACAAATTGTTCTGAAGCATTTTTAGTTATTGCATAAGGTGATAAGAAAGATGTTGGATGTTTTTCATCAACAGGCAAATATTGAGGGTTTGCATACACGGCTGCAGTTGATGAAAAGACAATCTTTTTTACACCATATTTCTTCGCTAAAGTACAAAGATTTACTGTTGCTTGATAATTATCCTTACAATCTACTAAAGGCATTTTTATCGAATCAGCAACTGAAGGCAATGCTGATAAATGAACAACATAGTCTATTTTATTTTCTTCAAAAACTTTTTCCAAGCCTGGGCTTGAAACATCTAATTGGTAATATTTATATGAAACCTCTTCTTTATTTTCTTTAATATCAACAACCACTACAGAATAATTGTTTTTTAACAATTCTTGAACGGTATATTTTCCAATAAAACCGGCACCACCAGTAACTAAGACTGTTCCATTAGTCATGTCTACCTCCTAAAGCCATAAATACAGCCTTTATCAAAATACAGATTTCCCATAGCACGTTTCTATATTTTAAGTAATACAAATCGTAAGTTAACTTTTCTGTGACATCTTCATTATTTATGCAATGTCCTTGATTAATCTGCGCCCAGCCTGTCCAGCCTGTCTTCACCCACATTCTACAATTATAATAAGGGATTTGTTCTTTATAGATTTTAACTACTTCATCCCATTCAGCTCTAGGCCCAACAATTGACATTTCACCTTTTAAAACATTAATCATTTGTGGAATCTCGTCAAAACGAGCTTTTCTAACAAATCTACAAAATGGAATCACTCTATCATCTTGTTCTTGATTTTCTGCATAACCACCTGTTGCTAAATTTTTAGGAACATAATTATTGGAATACATTGTTCTAAGTTTATAACACTTAAACTCTTTACCTCGTATTCCAACCCTTGTTTGAGTATAAATAGGAGACTCCCCATCTGTCATCCAAATTCTTAATGCTGTAATTCCAGTAATAGGTAAAGTTACTATTAAAATAATCAAAGCTGCGATAATATCATAAGCTCGTTTACAAAAATCATAAATAAGAGTTTTATTTTTCGCAAATTGATAATAAAGCTCCGTAATTGTTTTTTCATCAATATAAAATTTACCAGTTGCCATTTCATAAAAATCAGGCATTTTATAAAACTCAACTCCATTTGTAATAGTTGTAATAAGCTCTGTTGGTTGCGCGATTACAACTATATCAATATCATTTTCTTCTATTATTTGACTCAAATCTTCAATATTTTTAAACACAGGAATTTTACTATCAACAACAAACTCTTCGGTATTATTAACTTCAACAAACCCGGCAATTTGCATTCTTAATGCTTTTTTGCCTTGTATTTCATCAGCAATAACTCTTGCTCGTTTATCAGTTCCTAATATCAAAATATTTTTCACTTTTTTTATATAAAATAACCAATAATGAAAAATTACTCGATATAACTTTAAAGCTATAAATACTGTTAAAATATTTACAACAAAAAACTTCAAAACATCAACACCTTGAACAAAATACAACAAACCTAAGGATGGAATATTTGCAAAAACAATCCCTTCAAATAATAAATATGTATTTTTCAAAGTATTATTAAATTCTCTAATTTTATAATTCGCTTTCAAAAATAATACAGCTAAACCTGTTAAGACAATTATAAGAACTGGCAAACCATAAAATTTAGGGAAATTAAAATGTTGATACCAAAACGCTGTTGATAACCCTAAAATTATTAAATCAAACGTAAACATTAATGGTATCGATTTTGATAAACTTCGCATTCTAAACCTCTAAATTTTTGTTACAATAAATGCTGTCGATATAATAGAAGCTAAGCCCCTTAAAGTTTCACAAACAGGAGTTATCCAATCATTACCAGCAATTTTTCTTGGAACTACAATAGTATCGCCAGCAGCAATCTTACTATAGCGTTTGATTTTTTCAGCTCTACCATTTACACCCACTTTATATAATCTAAATTTACTAGCATTCGGAGTATAACCACCTACTTCTTTAATATAATCCCCAGCCGTCATGCCTTTTCTAAATGCAAAAGCCTGTTCATTATATACTTCACCAATTACACTTACGTGTTTTGACATACGAGGAATATAAATTTCATCGCCATCTTGTACTTCCAAATTATCAGCTTCACTTATTTTTGACAAATCGTTATCTTTTATATCTAAAGCAATTTGACCAGAATATTTATCGCCTAAATTAAGCTGATCTAATCTAAGCATATTAATCATGTCAGCTTTTGCTTGAATATCTTGACTTGCTTGTTTAAATCCACCAGCCAATCTACCTTCAAGAAGTTTAATATCTTTTTCGTTATTCTTTTTAGCTAAATCAACTTGTTTCATCTGCAAGTTTTTTCTAATATAAACAATACCTCTTAAATCTGCATCTTTAGTAAGTCCACCAGACTCGTTAATAATATCAATAAGCCTTTTTCCATCCACAAAACGATATGTTCTAGGATGTTTTACAAACCCTGAAATACGAACATTTTTAATCATTTCAGTATCACGCAAAGGTCTAAAGAAAACTTTATCCCCAGGATTTAAAACTATAGATTTAATAGTGTTAGAATTTACCAAAATATCATATAAATAATAAACTTGAACTTCTTCATCAGCACTAATTATTTCTACAGCAACATCTTCTGCTGAAAAAGATTCAGAATTTTTTGTAGCACCAACTTTGAATAATTTATCAACTTCAGAATCTTTATATGCAACGTCTAGCTCATTTTCATCAATAGTTGTTTTTATAAATTGAGTATCAACAAGCACTGAATCTAATCGCATGCCTTTTTTATAGACTATTTGTTTAGGATTATTTATACAACCATAGACTTCTACAAAATCTGAATTTGTATTTTTATATACATTAATTACATCTCTAGGTTGTAGCACTGGATCATTTATTCCAGCAAAAAATTCTTTTAAAAATACTGGTATTGTCTCAACTTCGTTTTCATCAGCTTTTATTCTTCTAATAACAGCTTGAGTTGCAAAAGTTTCTTCTAAAAGTTCTTTTTTATCCTTAAGTACATCAGACAATCTCATATCTGGCTTATAAGCAAAAGTACCAGGATGTTTTACGTTACCTTGTAAAACAACAATATTTTCAGCAACATTATATAATTCTCTAAATTCTATACTGTCACCATTTGTTAAATTAATATTTTCTATCTCTTTCCAAGCGATATTTTTAGCTTGTCTTTCTTGAGAATCTTTATCAAGAGTCGTCAAAACAACTTCTCTTTCTTGAGTACTTGGTAAAGTACCACCAGCATAAGTTATTAACTGTTCTAAGCTTTCACCCTCATTTATTTCATAAATTCCTGGGAGTGAAACTCCATTTTTAATAGCAACAACACTACCAATACCTGTGATAAAAATTTTATCATTAGGTCTCAAGATGATATCTTCATCTTCTCCTGAAAAAATTGTCTTATATAAATCGACTTCTTGAGTTTTATTACCAGATGTATATGAAACTTTTCTCAATGATCCTGTATTTTTAACACCGCCAGCCGCACTTAATGCATCCATTAAAGAAGAATTATTGCCAACAAAAACTTTCCCTGGCTTATTAACTTGACCATATACAAAAACTGAAAATTCTTGACTTGAAGCGATATTCAACTTAACCTTCATATTTTTATATTTTTGATTAGCAAGCTTATTTATTTCTCTTTCAACTTCAGCCATAGTTCTATTTTCAGCAGAAACAACACCAAGACCTTGAATAAAAATATTGCCATTTGAATCTACCTGACTAACAACAACTGGGCTTATTAAACTCGAGCCAGAAATAGCCATAACATCAACAGAATCTCCATATAAATATATATTTACTTTTTCACCGACGCTAAGCTTATAGCTTGGATTAAACTTACCTGTTGTATTACCCTTCAAGCCAGCAGGAGAAGTAAATAAATCATAACCAACTTGTCTTAGAATACTTTCTTCTTCAAGTTCAACATCTTTTGGATTAAAAAGTTTTTCAATTGCGCTAAGTTTTTTTGGCTTTTCTTGCGTTGTTGTTTGCATTTTATCCAAAACGGCTTCATCTAGTTGAGAATCCATTTCCATATAAGAATTTTTCAAGTTAAGATTTTTCAAATTTAACGCTTTTTGTGTTGATATATTCTTATCTTTAAGAACCGTATTATCAACAGCAAAAACTAAAGAAGTTGAACATAACATAGACAATAGCATTGTTATAATAAATTTACTTTTCATACTTTCCCTTTTCTTCTTTTTTAAACCATCCTCTTAGTCAATAATACCACTAAGTAATTGCAATTTCCATCAAAGATTTAATTGCTGGCCATTGAAGTCTCCATAAACCTGATGCATCAAGAGCATAGTTCCCTACACAAGCTAATTTACAATCTTTACATTGATTAACAGTTTCAATAAATAGCGGATCTGAAATAACTTCTTTAAGAGGTCTACCTTTAACATCAATAAATGGTTTTCTATCATAACAACGCAACATTTCACCATTTGAATAAATAACAGTTGCTATTCTTGGCCAATGACATTCATAGTAATTTTTCTTTTCAATAATATAATCCATAAAGTAATATGAATTTCTTATTGGATAGCCTTGTTTTTTAAGCTCTTTAATCTTGATAAACATTTCTGATAATTGATCGTTTTCAAGCTCAGTTTCAACAACATTTGTAGCCTCATCTGGTCTTGATGCAGCTTTATTAACTGTGAAGTATAAAAGAATATCAGCATCTTTACAGTATTGGGCAACCTCTTTTATTTGTTCAAAACTTGTTTGAGTTGAAACTGTACAACAAATATATATTCTCATTTTTGGAGAATGAATTTTATGGTATTCAATACCACTCATAACTTTGTCGCAAATTCCTGGCATGTGACGAATATCATCATGAGCTTTGCCGATTGCATCTAATGAAATGAATGATAAATCTGTATATTTAGCAAACTCTGGATTTGATTCTAAAAACCAACCATTAGTAGCTATCTTTGTATATAATCCAGCATCATGTGAAGCCTTACAAATTTCAGCAAAATCTTCTCTAATAAGAGGTTCACCACCCCAAAGAATACTATCCATATATCCAATTTGGCCAGCTTCTGTTAGAAGTCTTATAATTTCTTCTTTTGGCATATCATCTTGGCCTTTTTTAGACTTCCAATAACAGAAATCACAGTCACAATTACATTTGCTTGTAACCATTAATGAAAAACATAAAGGTTTTGGATTTTTAGATAATCTACTTTGAATACACTCTAGTGCACCACCAAATAAGTGTCTATAATACTTGATGCGTTCAAATGTCATTTTATTTCTTGATTCTTGTTTCATGACAATACTTCCTCTCTTTTATTTTTACTACCTAAATTTTCTTTCATCTTTTTACGTTTAACCAAATCTATAAAAGCTTCAATTCTTGTTTGATATCCTGCTTTACCAGTTTGCTCATCAAGAACTAATGTCATAGCAGGAATATCTTCTTCTCTACTCACTCTTGTAAGGATATTTTGTGAAACTATTTCTGGCATGCAAGAGAATGGCATTATGTGAATAACTCCATCAATACCATTTTGTGCTGCATAAACAGTATCACCAACCGTTTCAATTGTTTCACCACCAATTGCACGTTTCATATATTTTTCTGCAAATCTTACACAACGCTCTCTATGAGATTCTTTTTTATACAAAAATGATGGCTGTAAAACATGTTCTAACCAATCTGAGAAAAATATTTGACGTTCTACTTCTACCCCTAAATCTCCAAGAGTTTTTTCAATATCTTTATTTGTATATGGATC
Source organism: bacterium (assembly GCA_017482685.1). Taxonomy (GTDB): domain Bacteria; phylum Cyanobacteriota; class Vampirovibrionia; order Gastranaerophilales; family Gastranaerophilaceae; genus CAG-196. Next base: position 5,974 of record JAFUMP010000023.1, read on the forward strand.
AAGCAGCACAAAGAATTCTCCTAATAAATAAACCTTAGGCACAATTTTATTTTTATCAATAGGAATCTTTTTAAAATCTTTAATTATTTTTTTCTTTAACTGTTTACATCCCCAAATTGAAGTTGTTTCAGAAATTATTTTGTACCATTTTTTATAACAGCGCTCAGCTTCGCCTTTATTTAATTCTCTAGGACGTGTATAGAATAGTAATCTTTCTGCCGTATCAATAGCAAAAGCTTTATTAAAGCCTGTACTAAAACCTTTATAATATCTGTAAGGATTTGCACATTTAGTAACATGCCAGAAAGCTTGAAGAGTTTGTTTCATTTTGCTTTGATACATATCAAATACAACCATGTCAAATTTATAGCCCATTTTCTTTAAAGTTTTTTGAGCCATTTTGGTATAATTACCAAATCTACAAGAACCAGGTGCTTGGAACATCATCAAAGTATTAGCACCTTTTTCTAGTGCCATAATATAATTAGCTAAGTTTAATTTATAAGGTAAACAGATACCTTCAATACTATTCTTAACACCAATTTCTAAAGCTTCGTTTGAGTTAGGTGGAGCTTCTACAATTTTTACTCCTAACGAACTTACAAGAGCAACCATGGACAGATCAATATTTCCCATCCTAGGCCATGCCACAATTCTGTCTTTTGTAGCTATTGTATTATCCTTTTGGAAAAATCTATTCTTTTGTTCTTCTCTTTGTTTCTCTGCGTTCAAAACTGACCCCATTACATTACAACAATAGGATTTGAATATGCAAATCCTTTATTATCTATAAGTATTTCAACTCGATATTTCCCAATTTCTGTTAACAATAAGTTGCAAGTTTTTGCAACACATTCATAAAGCTCTCGACCATTCAAAATAACTTTGATTATAGCTTTTTTATTAACTTCTACATTCAAATAAGTCTTTTTATCTAAGTTTAAAAACTCTCCACTATGAGCAGTTTTTAAACTATTTATAATTTCAATTTTAGGAACTTTTTGGGAAATATTAGCATTTAATATTGTATTATTACCATTCTTTATAGCGGTTAAAATTTGTCCTTTAGCAATTTCAAAATTTTCAGAAAGAGGTTTTGTTAATGTTATAACATTATTTATTGTCTTAAACATAACCTCATAAGAAAATATTGTTACAGGAATTAAGTATTTATTAATTTTTAACGCGTGTGCATCAACACCGCCTATCGCAGGTGTAATTGTTTGTTTTTGAGAATTCAATTCATCCCACCAAGCTAAAGTTCTCTGGGGTGGCTTAGATACGAGTAAATGTTTGAACAAATAAGCATAAGCTAAAGTGAATATATTTTTGCTATTCAAATTATCCCCCCAACAAGAAAACCAATTCCAGATTTCAACACCATCTGGTATAAATGTTTTATTCCAAGTAATTGGAGGATAATCATTGTTTCTTTTTGTAGACTCATCAGGATGTGCAGCAAACCCAAACCCATTTTGCTCTCTCACTTCATCAATATAAACTTGCGGATTTTCGTTTAATTCTATATGATTATCTATCCCAAGAGCAAGATAATGATTTTCAGTTTTTGGTGAAATTTCTTCCCCTTTTAATACATAAACACCATGATAAATACCTTCTTGTGTATCAAAATAATTATGATCTGTTATGATAATCCAAGATAAGCCAGCTTTTTTAGCCGCTTTTGCTATTTTATCAACACTTTCAGTCCCATCTGAATTTAGTGAATGGATATGAACAGCCCCTCTGTATTTAAATTTTTTAAAATTATCATTTCCCAAATCGAAATACCCTATTTTAAACCTTAGTTAAAGCTTTGTCCTCTTTTTCTAAATAACCAATTTTTTCTTTTTTAGAAGTTGATAGCGTTTTAATATTAGATTCTTGAAGCTTTTTACGCTTTCTTCTAATTAACATATCAACAAAAGCTTCAACTCTTGTAACAAAACCAGCTTCACCAGTATGTTCATCTATTGTCAAATACATCGTTGGTAAATTTCTTTCGCTTGCGTGATATTGAATTTCATCTACCATCAAAGAATCTGGGCCACATCCAAAAGCTGAAAGAGCGATAATACCATCTACTTTTTTGTTAAGCATATAATATGCAGCTGCTCCTGTCAGGTCTAATTCATTAGCCCAATATTGAATTTCACCAAGTTCTTGAATTGAATTAATTGCATCTTGTCTTGAAACATTTAGTCCTGTATAAGCTTTAACTCCCATTTTATCTAGCTTTTTAATTAAATTCATTGAAATTCGCTCATCAAATAAATTGTAACCGTGCGCCATAATTACAACCGATAACGGTCTTACAATTTCAATAGGCTTAGAAACTACTTTATTTTCAATAGCATTCTTTACAGCTTCTTCAAATGGCACACCAACTAAAGCCATTTGCTGAAATTTATTATAAAATTCCCAACCTGATTTTATAGCTAAATTAATTTTTTCTTCGTCAAAAACATCTAACTGATGTGCAGTATCATAACAAAAGTCTTTGAATGAAATATTATTTGTCTTATCTAATGTAGGCTCAATCATTTTGAAAGGTTTATTGATAACATTTCTAATAATTTCAGGCAAGCCTCTAATTTTCGTGCAATTATTTACTTTATAAGCAGTTGATTGCAAAGAAGGAATAAAAATTTTATCACATCCTTTTTCAAGCAAATTTACAACATGACCTACAAAAACTTTAATAGGTAAACAGGTATCAGATACAACATGCTGAGAACCTTCATTTATCAACTTTGTAGTAGTTTTATCCGAAAGTAAGATATCAAAACCAAGCCCTTTAAAAAATCCATAATAAAAAGGATAGTTATTATAATATGAAATAGCCCTTGGTATACCGATATAATTATTTTTTATCTTTTCATTGACAATATTTTTCATTATTTCACGTCAGCTTCTTAAACTATTCTGAATAATTTATTCTGCATAAGTGTATTTTAACACAAAAAGATAAAATAAAGCATAATTTTATTACATTTTCCATTAATCGTTTAGCATCTCACGAAGTTTTTTTAGCTGATCTCTTATTTCTGCAGCACGTTCAAAATCAAGAATCTTAGCAGCTTTATGCATGTCTTTTTCAAGCTTAGAAATAAGTTTTGGCAAATCTTTTTTATCAATCCCTAAATCAACCATTTCTTCAGCAACAATATCCTCGAAACTACGATAGCTTTCTACAAGTGATAGCAAATTATTTTCAATAGGTTTCTTGATAGTTTGAGGAATAATTCCGTATTTTTTATTATGTTCAAGCTGAATTTCTCGGCGTCTATTAGTCTCATCAATTGCACGTTGCATAGAATCAGTAATTTTATCAGCATACATAATAACTTCACCACAAGAATTACGAGCAGCACGACCAATAGTCTGAATTAAACTTGTATCAGAACGTAAGAAACCTTCTTTGTCAGCGTCCATTATTGCAACAAGTGAAACTTCAGGAATATCAAGTCCTTCTCTTAAAAGATTTACGCCAATAAGAACATCAAACTCACCTAAGCGTAAATCTCTAAGGATTTCAACACGCTCAATTGATTTAACTCCACTATGGAGATAACGAACTCTTATCCCATCTTGTAAGAAATAATCTGTTAAATCTTCTGCCATCCTCTTAGTAAGAGTAGTAATAAGTACTCTCTCGTTTTTTTCAGCACGTTTTTTTATCTCAATTTTTAAATCTGGTATTTGACTTTCAATTGGTCGAATATGAATCTTAGGATCAACTAAACCTGTAGGACGAATAATTTGTTCAACAAGTTGTTGAGAAGATTTTAACTCAAACTCCGCAGGTGTTGCTGAAATATAAATCTTTTGTCCTACTTTTTTGAAAAATTCTTCACTTTTTAACGGTCTATTATCCTTCGCACAAGGTAGGCGGAAGCCATAGTCAATAAGCGTTTTTTTACGAGAAGCATCACCATGATACATTCCATTTAATTGTGGAATTGTAACATGAGATTCATCAATCACTGTTAAGAATTCTTCTTGAAAATAATCTAATAATGTTGCTGGTGGAGTTCCGGGAGCTCTGCGTTCAATAATTCTTGAATAATTCTCAATCCCAGAACAATATCCCATTTCTTTAATCATTTCAATATCGTATTTTACTCTTTGCTGAAGCCTTTGTGATTCAAGAATTTTATTTTCATTTTCAAGCTCTGCAACACGATTTTTCAACTCTTGGCGAATCATTGAAAGCGTTTCATCTTCATTTTCATCATAAGCAATATAATGAACTGCAGGATAAATTACAGTAGACTCTGGTGCATCAATAATTTCTCCTGTCAAATGGTCAATTTTAACAATTTTTTCAATTTCATCGTCAAAGAAATAGATGCGAGTGATGATTTTTTCGTAAGCTGGCATAATTTCTACAATATCACCACGAGCTCTAAAGGTTGAGCGTTCTAAAGCAACATCATTTCTTGTATATTGAGTTAAAACAAGATGTTTTATAAGCTCACTTCTGTCCATATTATCACCAACAGAAAGCGTAATTGCACCTTTAAAATAGCTTTCTGGCAAGCCTAAACCATAAATACAACTCACTGAAGCAATTACAATTACATCATTTCTTTCATACAAACTTCTTGTTGTGTTATGTCGTAGTCGGTCAATTTCTTCGTTTATACTTGCTGATTTTTCAATATAAGTATCAGTACGTGGGATATAAGCTTCTGGCTGATAATAATCATAATATGAAATAAAATATTCTACAGCATTATTGGGAAAAAGCTCTTTAAACTCATTATATAATTGCGCAGCAAGAGTTTTATTATGTGCAATTATTAAAGTCGGTTTTTGAACTTGCTCAATTACATTAGCTATAGTAAAAGTCTTACCAGAACCTGTAATCCCAAGCAAAGTTTGAGTATCATCACCACGATTAATACCTTCAACAAGCTGTTGAATAGCTTTTGGCTGATCACCCGCAGGTCTATATTTTGATGCTATCTGAAACTTATTACGCATAATAAGATTATAGCGTAAGTTTTAAAAAGTTTTCAAATAAAATAAATCAAATTACTTAAATATTACAAATAATAACCTAAATTTCTTCAAACGAATCAATAGCAACATCAAGAATTACCGTACCATTATACGATATCATTTTTTCTAAAGCTGGAATAAGCTCATCCGTTTTAGAAACTCTTATAGCATATAAATCATAAGCTTCAGCAATTTTTGTAAAATCAGGATTTATCATCTCCACTTGATAACGATTATTATAAATTTTATCCTGCATTTGTCGAACCATACCCAAATAACCATTATTCATAATAATAATTTTTATTGGAATATTGTGTTCCCTACAAGTTGCTAGCTCTTGTAAATTCATCTGAAAAGAGCCATCTCCTGTTATATTTAATACTAAGGCTCTAGAATCCGCTAATTGCGCTCCAATTGAAGCAGGAAGTCCAAATCCCATTGTTCCTAACCCACCAGAAGTAATAAATTTTTTAGGTTGATTAAAATTAAAATACTGAGCTGTGAGCATTTGATGTTGCCCTACATCTGTTACAACAATTGGATTATACTTTTTTGTAAAATTATATATTGTATCAAGCACCCTCGAAGAATGTAAACATTTTGAGCTTAAATCTTTTGATACAACTTCCTTTTTAAAAATATCAATTTTATAATTCCAATCATCATAACTTATTATCTGTAAATCTTGGAGTAATAAACTCTCTAAAAAGTTATTTGCATCAGCACAAATCTCTAATTCAAAGCCTGATATATTTTTTTTAGTATTGATACGAATAATTTTAGCACTAGGAGCAAAGTCCTCACGTTTACAAGTAGAACGATCGGAAAAACTAACCCCAAGAGCTAAAATCAAATCAGCATCCTCTAATGCTCTATTAGCTAAATATGTACCATTAATTCCAATCATTCCTAAATATTTTTCATCATCAGACGGGAAAACACCAATACCCATAAGTGTTGAAATAACAGGAGCTTTAAAATATGAAACAAGTTTCTTAATATTATTAGTTGCATCAACTGCACCACCACCTAGAAGAATCAAGGGTTTTCTAGCTGTATTCAAAAGTTTGATAGTTTTATTTAAATCAACTTCTGCAATGGATTGAATCTTTTTTTTATGCAAATCTTTTGAAACTTTTTGAACATATTTAGATTCTAAAATATTTCTTGGAAGCACAACTACAACAGGCCCTTTTTCACCTGAATTAGCAACTTCATAAGCTTCTTTAACAACTTGTTTTATATCATCCTTAGAGGTAAGAAGATAATTCTTCTTAGAACAAGTTTTTGTCATTGATATAATATCAACTTTTTGAAAAACCTTTCCTTTATTATTATTTGAAGGAACATCTCCAGCTAAGACAACTAATGGTGTAGAATCAGCATAGGCATTCGCAATACCTGTTATTGTATTAGTAAAACCAGGACCTGATGTTACAAGTACAATACCTGGTTTACCACTTACTCTTGCATAGCCTTCCGCAGAATGAACAGCGGCTTGTTCATGTCGAACCAAATAATGTCTAATATTTTTTACCAAAGAAAGCTCTTGATAAATACTTAAGACTGAAGCTCCAGGATATCCAAAAATACTATCTACACCAAGCTCTACTAATGTTTGCACAAGAGCATTAGCACAATTTATATACGTTGGTTTTATCCCGTCTTTAAATTTTTCAATCAAAAGATTTGTCATAGTGTAATTATTATACAATAAAAAAAAGAGACTCAATAGTTATCAATCAAGCCTCTTTTTATTTTATTACCATCCGAGTAAATATTTATATCCAAGTTGGAATCCTACACCATTTCTACCAATGTTTCTGAATGTAGTTTGGAAATATCCAGAAGATCTATCAGTGAGCGACTTGTTAATACCAAATCCATATTGGATGTAACCTCTATCCATACATAAGTCTTCTAATTGAACATTTCCCGCTCTTCCATCAATTTGTCCATAGACATTAAACATATATTGTAAAGTTGCGTATAAACTATAAGATTCTTTTTCCCAAATTAAATTAAACCCAGGAGCAATATTAAATCCGTTTAATACACCAGCTTGCATACTCATTTCACCAAAATCACTGTGCCAATTTTGTTGACCAAAATAATTATATGCAACTAACAAGTTAGGTTGAATTATTGTATTTTTACCAACATGCCAGTTATAAGCTGCTTTTGTAGAAAGGCCTAAGAAATGATTAAAAGCTTTTTCATTACCATCAGCTATGTCCATTGAATTGTCATAAACACCACCATAAGCTAAGCCTCCGATAACGAAATCATCTTTATATAAAGTTCCTAAGAAACCTATTTGTCCACCGTTTTGATAAGCCCCAGTACCTTTAAATGTTTGATGCGCACCATTATAGCCTAAGTATACAGTTGGTAAGTAATTCCAACCATTTTTAATTTCTCTTAATCCAAAATCTGCACCAATTAAAGCACCATAAGCATTGTTTCCAACATCAAACCCTCTATCTAATTTTAAGCGTTCAAAAATACCATACATTTTACACCACAAACCACCTTCTCTTGCAGTATATTGATATGGTGCATATAAAGGAGAGTCTGCTGCATATTTATTAGCGTTCAAACCTAAGCTTCTATTGTTATATTCCCTATAACTTGGTAAAAGCATAGTATGATTGAATAACATATCATTAATAGCTAATTGGTTTTGATGTTGAGCAACAGTTGCAACTTGTCCTCTATAAACTTGCGGATTTATACGAGTTAAACTTAAGGAATAATTGCCCATAATTCCGCCACTGTTTTGCAATTTATACCAACCGATTGGCGTAAATACTTCTTTTTCTAAAACATTAAGCTCTACATTATCCGCAATATTACCCGCAAAAATTTGTCCAAGCTGAATATGTTTATCAATTGGCGCATCTTTACCAAGTAATTCACCAGAAAGTGTCCAATCTGTTACGTTTATAATCGCAGATTCTAACCCGTCATCAGCTTTAATATTTTCTGTGATAAATCTATCAGATCCATGACGTCCTTCAGCATTGCTCCTGCCATAAATATCAAGAGTAATATCCAATTCATTATCACCAGTGCTATTATCACCTATAATCATATTGGTCATATAAAAATCTTCATTAATTGTGTTCTTAGCACTAAGTTCACCTGAACTCTTAAAACTACTCAAATTAAACCCGCCATCTTTTGATTCATAAACGGATAATGAATCAAAGACAATATCCCCACCAGTAAACGCACCTTCTTCAGATTTTAGAGTTGAATTAACTAAATTTAAAGTACCGCCAGATTGTGTATAATATGGCTCGTTTGGATTTCTGGTAGGTTTTTTTATAGCATTAATGGTAATATTTTCTGCTGTAAACATCCCATCTTTAACTTCAACCCCACCATTGTAAAAATCTTCTTCAGAAAAAGTAACTTCACTGTTTGCACTATCAATTACAAGCAATGTATTTGAAGCCAAATTAACCTTAGCATCAGCTGAAATATCTCCACCTGTTAAATTTAAGATAGTATCAAAAGTTCCATTAGCACGAGTTAAATTATAAGTAACAACATTTGTTTCTTCACCAATATTAAGCGTTCCATTGAACCCAACACTATTACCTAAATCCATAGTGTTTTCACCAGTTAAAGCATTAATTGTACCATTAATAACACTTGTTTGGTTAGTAAGAACTAATGATGAACCGTTTTGAATATTAATAACACCATTTGTAGCATTATTGGTAATCGTTTTTAAACTTGCACTTGCACCGTTATCAAGTGTAAACGTTTTATTATTTGAAAAATTCATTGAATTTAAAACGGCATTTGCTCCTGAGTTAGTAAAATTACCATTATTTGTAAAATTACCAGATGTAGTAATCGAACCAGTATTAGTTAGAGCTCCGCTGTTTGTAAATGCACCTGTAGAAATCGTTTTATTATTAATTAAAGTTCCACTGTTTGTAAAAGTGCTTGAAGTTTTAATCTCACCACCATTAGTAATTTTTCCAATATTATTCAATGTACTTCCTGTAATAGTACCAGTATTAGAAACTGTCGCTCTATTAGTAATCGCATTACCTGCAACACCTAATGAACCTTGGTTAGTCACATTAGCTCCAGAACTTAAATTTAAGGTTTTTGCTGAAATATTTCCTGCTGCATAATTATAAAAAGTACCGCCTAATGTCGCAGAATTTTGTGTAATATTACCATAATTATAAGAAGTACCGCTACTTACAGTTAAACTTCCTGTCCCATCAATATCACCTCTATGTGTAATGCTTGATGTAGTGATTGTACTATTATTAGTTAATGTATTTTTTGCAACAGTAGTTAAACGGTCCGTCAACTTAATAGAACTCTTATTAGTAAAAGTTTTATCAACACCAGAAAGTGTTAAATTCTTTTGAGTAATAGTGTCATTGCTTTCACCACCACCTTTTAATGTTAGAGATCCCGTTCCTGAAATTGCAGTATTATTTATGAATTCATCATTAGCAGTAATACTCCCCTTGTTTTCAAAAATCCCTGAATTTATTTCAACTTTATTTTGAACAATAGTTCCAGAATTTGTACCACCACCAATTATTAAACTTCCAGTATCACCTTTTATAGTACCAGTATTGGTTAAATAATTAGTCTTGATACTATTTGAATTTGTAATTGTACCTTTATTTGTAAAAGAATTAATCGCTTCAATTACACCAGCATTTTCAAAAGCTCCTTTAATTGATACTTCATTTTGTCTTATAACACCTGCTGAAGAATTTATCCCACCATTATTAATAGCTAAATTACCAGTATCACCGACAATGCTACCACTGTTAATTAGCTCACTTACAGTAATTTCATTAGAATTTGTCAAAATATTTGCATTAGTGAGTTTTTCAGTTGCATTTAAAGTACCTGTATTTGTAAAATCTCCTATAATTTCGATAACTTTTTGAGATATTGCACCAGAACTTTCACCACCGTTGCTTATTAATAAATCACCATTACCTGAAATGGTAGTGTTATTAATCAAAGTTCCAACCTTTATAGTAGAATTATTCTGAATAGTTCCATTATTTTCAAAACTATCTTTCGCCTCTAAAAAAGCGTTATTTGCAAAACTACCACCTATAGATATATTGTTTTGAACAATATTACTATTACTAAAACCTCCATTTATAATAGTTAAACTTCCAGAATCCCCAGTTATTGTTCCATTATTTTCTAAATACTGAGCTTCTATACTTGCATTATTCGTTATTCCACCAGTATTAGTCAATTTAGTTGCTGCTTTTATAATAGAACTATTTGTAAGTGCTGCATTTACGTTAACAATTCCTTGTTCAATATTTGCCCCAACAGCATTTGTCCCACCATTTATAGTAAGAATCCCACTATTGCCGCTAATAACCCCAGAATTTGTAAATGCTCCAGTTGCAACTAATTCCCCATTATTTTGAATCTTACCCATATTTGATAAGCTCTCAATGTTCATTACTGCTGAATTTTCAATAACATCAGCAATAGCTTGAGTTGTTACGCTTTGCGCGCTTATATCTAAGGAATTTGTAACTTTTCCACCATTCTGAACAATTATACTCTCATAAGGTGATTCACCAGACTGAGTTTCTACCGTAATAGCATCTGCAACTATGCTAGCAGACATTGCTGGCAATGTCATTCCTGCAACAGTAGCAACTACGAGCGAAAAGCCCAATAATTTCTTTAAATTTTTATGCATAAAATTCTCTATTCTTATTCCTAATCTCTTCCCAATCCTAACATATTGAACGAATTATTTACAATATTGTTACAAAAATTATAATACGATTCCTAGAAAATTTTACCCTCCAAATGTAGTGTTTTTAACAAAAAAAAGAGTCTACCTCAACAAGTAAACTCTTTTCTAAATGGTCGGGATGACACGATTCGAGGGGTAAATGGAGCGCAACCCAACAAAAAAAAGAGTCTACCTCAATAAGTAAACTCTTTTCTAAATGGTCGGGATGACACGATTCGAGGGGTAAATGGATCGCAACCCAACAAAAAAAGAGTCCAATTTAATAAGTAAACTCTTTTCTAAACGGTCGGGATGACACGATTCGAGAAATAAATGGAGCGCAACCCAACAAAAAAAGAGTCTACCACAATAATAAAAC
>JAFUMP010000024.1 GCA_017482685.1 bacterium
AGCTCGAGGGGTTTCATCCATGTGTAAAACGTTCAACCCTTTTTCTTTTACTAAATTTGCGAGTTCTTGCTCTTCTTTCAAGATACTTTCAGCATCCATTGATTTTGCATAAAAAACTCTTCTGTAATTATTGCAACAGTCATAAATAAATCTTGAAAAAGAATTCGGTCTAGGTATTGCTGCTCTGGTATCCAATAAATACGGAGTGTTATTATATTTACCTATTTGCCAAGTTCTATATTGGTCTAAATCTTGTGAAGGCTCATAACCCTCTTTATAAATACGTTCTATAACATTTTTACAGTCTTTTATTGTTATATTTGTTGTGTCAGCTTTTACTTCTTCTACAAAATATGTATCTCCAAATCTTTCCACTTGAGATAAAAATGGTATGTCAAAAATAGGGTTATGTTTTCTGAATTCAAGTGGGTTTTCAAAAGAGCATTTAAGGACTGCGTTATTTCCTAAATCAAAAATGGTACTAAGTCCACCATAAGCAACAATTCCTTTTATAGCTTCTTCACTTAGCTTTCCATTCTTACTTGCAATATAACATTTTAAATCCTTTAACAGTTTTTTTGTATATATATCGGTTCTTTCTTTTGCATATTTATCAAGAAATGTCATAGGTTTAGAAGTACTAATGTAGCTTAAACATCTTGTTTTGTTGCCAAAATTAATTGAAGTATATGACAAATAATTTTTATTGTTAATATTCATACTGGCTATAAAACTCAGGAAAAAATAATTTTGCTATTTAATTTTAAAATTCCCAAATAGGACTTTCTACGGACTTGGGGGTAAATGTAGAAACAGTCTAATTTTCCTCCCTGGATGGACTCTGCCGAAGCAAAGGTGACTAAATGTCACGTTTGCTGAGAGGTGAGTAAGGTGGGGTGATATGGAAAACAACGTCCATTAAAAGACCGTTTTCGTCCAATTTAAAATTCTAAACTTCCGACTGTTTAAAATCGGCAAGGCTGGATTGCTTCGTGCTTTCGCCCTCGCAATGACAAAAAATCACTTCCGACCAAAACGGACAATAAAATACACTGTTCTCGTCTCTATCATTCCATATAAAAAGGACTCACCAACGGTGAATCCTTTTTATTAGCGGAAGACGAGACTCGAACTCGCGACAGTCTGCTTGGAAGGCTCTTTCATAGCCTTTTTTATGATTTTTACTGATGTTGTTTGATATGATTATAGCCCTTATTTATCAATGGTTTCGAGCATATTTGATATTGAGTGATATTTTTTGATTTTTTGAGATTTTCAACGGCTAGGTCGGGAAATAGTCGGGAAGTTTTTAGATAGAAAATGCATAAAATAATAAAGTTCCTACTGCATAAATTCCGGCTAGAACACTAAACGAAAATAATACTACCCAAACCCAAAAATTACATTTGTACAATTTATTATTGTACCTATTCATTTTTTGTTGAATTACAAGATAACTTTTTTTCTTTTCAAAATACTTTGTCCATTGGTTGTGATTATAATTATATTCTCTATAAGACCTAATCATATTAACCATTTCATTAATAACAAATAATGAAACTGAAATTATAAAACTAATAAGAAAATGATTCCTTTGTAATGAAGTTAAATCTTTTGAAATGGAACTATATATTGTTATTAACGAGATGAAAAATACAGAAACAATTACTGTTGTATAACGGCTTTGTTCTTCTTCGTTTGTTTTCAACTGTTTATATACTAAATCGCTTATTTCTAAACACTTTGCACAATCTTTTTCGTTTGTCATAATTAAAACTCCTTGCTCTTATTCTAATATTAATATTATCTAATAACAACAAATAAATTTTAGAAATTTAACGTGTATTTTTGCATGTCAAAATATCTATTTTTGATTAAATAAACCCTCTCAAACCGTTATAATTTCTAGTTATTATTCTTAAAACGATATGTTACATATTTGGTAACATAACAATAATTATGTTACATGTGAGATAACACCCATAAAGCAATAATTTTGCTAGTTAAAAGTTTTTTATTAAGAATTTGTTACAAATCAATATTTTTTATTATAAATTTCTATAAAATTTGAAAAGCCCTTTAATTATTGAAAAGTAGATTATTACTTATTAGTACAAAATATTAGTTATGTTACATATCTCGAAACATAATTATTGTTGTGTTACATTTGCCCCACAATTCAATAATAAGAAAGGATTAATTATGAATGTAAAAACAATTTTTCGTAGCAATTTAAAAGGTACTGCAATTACAAGACAAGTAAAACGTGCAGAAAGAACTTTAAAAAATCAAAGAATCAAGAATATGTGTGCAACAGTTATTAAAGCCGGTATTGCAACGGCTGCTACAGGATGGATTTGTTCAAAAATTGATATGGGTTTTCATCCTGTAACAGTTTATTCGGGTGCCTTAGCATATATGATGACTTGTGATAATGAAAAACTAGATTCTGCAATAACAAATTGCAGAAATTTAAAAGCTAGTGATGAATATCAAAAAGTTTTGGAACGAGCAGAAAAATTGAAACAAGCAAGAAAGGTATAAATATGAATTTAACAGTTAATCAATCAACAAATACTAATTTTCAAGCTCTGAAAATTAAAAAAATCAATCCGGAACACAAAAGAATCATTGAGAAAAATCTTGAAAGATTAAAAGGTGTTGCAGAAAGTTATGATGTTATGATTAAAAGTGGTACAAGATATGCCGGTAATAGTGTGATTGCAATTCCTGTTAATGGTTTGAAAGTAACTGTCGCTGAAAAAAATAGGAATTTTTTGCAAAAACTTTTAGGCAACAAAAGTGCATCAAGTTTTTTCGCAACTGAATATGAAGCAGGAGTAGATAATGCTCCAAATCTTATGTCAGTTGTTCGAATATGTATAAATGCTCTTAAATAAATTTATAAATAGAAAGTAGGTATAAGTTATGCAAGTAAATTTTAATCCAAGTGTTAATCAATCAAGACCACAATTTAAAGCCTTGAAAGGCATAAAAATTGAGGGGGAAGCTCTTCAAAATTGTGCACGAGCTCAAAAGGAACTTTTGACCATTTTCGAACATCCAAATATTAAAAAATTATTTCAAAAATATGATGGAGAGGTAGTATTTAGAAGCTATGTAGGGTCTAAAAATAGTTATCCTGTAAAACAATTAGAATTTAGTATCGACCTTTTTGATAATTTTAGTAAAACTTTTTCTAAAATCAAACAAGAATATCTTGAAAAAGCTAAAAAAGCAAATGTTTCAACTGATAGATTTGAACGTATAGATTTATATGGGAATACACCAGATCATAAATATCCTTATTTATATGGCTGGACAACATTGCTCTGTAACAATAGTGATATTTTTGAAAAGAGTCAAGAAACTTCTGAATATATAAAAAAAGAGATGAATAATTCTGAAAAATATAATGAAATATTCACAAATCATTTAGTAGAAAATGAACAAAAAATAAGAAACGAATTTGATTATGCTTTAAATATAGAGCTTAAATTACAAAAAGATAAAAGAGATGAAATTCAGGCAGTAGATGATGTAGCTAATAAATTAAAAGAATTACTAGGAGAATAAATAAATTATAAACAAATTTCAAAAGTCGGTTAACAACCGGCTTTTGTTTTAAAGGTTTTAAATTATAACTATTAGCAAATTTTCCTCTTATGCCTTGATTATACATTTGAACGGTATTTTACTTTAGTTTTTTCTACAAAAATTTCCCAAGACTTTATCATAGCTTTTTTATAAGTTTCAAAAGCTATATTATTCTTAAATAAAACATCTTCTCCATATTGATTCTCTAAATTTTCTAAAATAGATAATGGTTCGTCGAAAACATTAAGATTTTCTAGTATTTTTGTACTATTATTTTCTATTTCTAATGTACTATTTTTACCACTCGGAGTAATTGCAACTATTTTATTTAATTTAGCTTTTATTGCAAAAAGAATATCCGGACGACTTAAAGGGGTTTCTGTATTATGAGAATGAATATATGTAGAGCCTTTAAGATCCCGTTTGTAATTTAAAATTTTCCCTAAAAATCCCAAATTAATACCAAAAATTTTACCATTATTAGGTAATAAAGTTACTGAATTTTGCATTTCAAATAAATCAAATCGATTAGTAATATTTTTGCCATTTTTAATAATACGAGCAGTTTCTGTTTTATTTTTTAAAGCAAAATCTCTTACCTCTTGAATCATATTTTTTTCAAGAGTAGTAAAATTACCTCTAAAACTTGGTCTATATTTTGGGGTGTTTGTAATTATAGTATTTTGCATTAAAAAAATCCTTGACGTTGTATTAATATAAAACTCGTCAAGGATTTTTTTGCTATGTGTTTTATTATTTAACTTGTTTTAATGCCGTTGCAATAGAAGAATATAAGATTTCCAAATCTACAGCAAAACCTTCATTGAAAATTTCAGAGTTTATATCACCATTTTTTTCAAGCATACAAACTGATAATATATGCGTTCCACCTTTTTTATCTGAAATAACTCCGCTTTCTATTAAAGCTAGAAGATCTTTTTGTAGTTGTGTATAATTTCCATCTTGTGATACTGTTTGAATAAATGCTTTAATAGGTCTGCCACACCTATCAACTCTACCGGTAGGTACAACTACTTCAACAACTTTTTGTCCATTCGGAAGTTCGCCAATATATTTATAATCGAAATCTCCGGCAGTATGTTCTCCTAAGAGCTTTCTAAAATTCTTTTCTTCAAATAAATATTTTTGACTTTGTTTTGGTATTATAGCCGAATAATCAACTTCTTTTGAACGAGTTGTAAGTTTTATAATAGTATTATCATTTGCATAGTTATGAGGAACAAGACTTCTTACAAGTTGTTCTATACCTTCCGGTTTTACAACATTTCCTTGTGCTATTTTTTGTAAATGTTGTGCTTTAGCCGTTTCTAAAGCGGATGTAGTAGCTCCAACTTCAACTTTTGGAACTTTCGTTTCAGCTTTAGCAGAACTAGATGTATTAGCTATAGGAGTTTCTAATGCATTAGTTGTTTGGATTGGTTCTGTAAGTTTCCATTGACCATTAACTAATTTTAGTTTTCCCGGCTTTGTTGCAATAAGTTGAACAGATTTTGGTTCTGGCGACATTGTAAAGTCAATCAATCCATACTTACTAAATCCATCAACAAGTGCTAAAGCCTCTTTTCTCATTGCAATATCTTCGGAAAGAGTAATAATAGCCTCATCACTAGATACTTGTGTTATTTTAAACATTTTAGACATACCGCCTTCAAATGCTATATTTTGTCCATTATTAGTTGTAAAACTAGTAATATTACTTGATTGAACTACTGGTTGTTGGGTAGGTTCTACTTTTGGTTTAGCTTGAACTTTAGGTTCGGTTTTTGGCTCTATAGTTATTTTTGTACCACCACCAACAGATCTTACACCATTGAGGTCAGCACTTCCATTTAGAACATCAGCAAAACCTTTATGACCTAAACTTTCAATCCTAGATGCCATTCCGTTATAATCATTAACTTTAGCAATATTATTTTGTACATATTGTGCAAGTTTTTCAACATTAGCTTTTGGTACAAAACCTTTGATTTTTAAAGTAACATTTGAACCCGGACGTCCAGGTAGTCCTATTACTATTATTGATTCTGTTCGTTCTGCATTATATTTAACTGCATATGGTCTGCGACTATTTAATGGTAACCCATCAGTAAGCCAAGTTCTCACGTCTGGACAAGCATTAGGCTCCGCATTTAGATAACACTTCGATTTATAGGCTTGTGGAGGTGTAACTCCGTCAATAGAATAAGAGATTGTTACATCATCAGCTTTGATTTCGACTCTTGCAGTAGTAGTTTCAGTTTTAGGTTTAGTTTCCACTTTAGGTTCTGTTTTAGGTGTTGTTACATTCGGCTTAGAACCTTTTGTTATTAAGTAAGTTTTACCACCAACTTCGATACCAACTTTATTTCCAGGAAATTCTGAAAATCTGATAGGCGAATACTCACTAATCGGATAATCTTTAAAAGCTAAAAATCCGGAAACTTCATCTAAGACTTGTTGAACTAAAACTTCCTCTTTAAGTTCTGCTCGTAGAGCCTCTTTTAATTGAGGTAAAGATTCTTCAGTAACTTCGATTTGTCTTGCTCGAGCTTCTGCTAATTTTTCTTCAACTGTTGGTTTACGTTGAGTTTCAGATGGTTTAGGTTTGGTATTTGAACTTTGATTTGCCCCTTTAATTTTACCATTCATAAAATCTAATACAGGTTTTTCATTATATTCAATACCTAATCTACTATTATTGAAAAACTCTATAAAATCACGACATTTAGCTTCGGGGACTTTACCTTCAAAATGGAATGTAAAATTATCTCCTCCACGACCTCCAACAGTTTCAAAAATAATTGCAGTTGCATTTTCTTTTGGTCTATATACAATATGACAATTACCTTTACTGCTAGGAATTTTAATTATATCGTATGTTCCCAATGTAGGAGAATTTACTCTTTGCCAAATTTCAGTACTTTTTTCTATAGTGCTTCTTAAATCAGCATGATGTTTCCAAAAATTGTAATTACTTCTACTTGTAGCTCCGGCTATTTGTCGTTCTCCACCACTAGTTAGTGTAAGTACATAATTATCAGCCGTATAAGTATCTATTTCATTAAAACCTTCTCCTCTTAAACGAGCTTCTGCCAATCGTTCTTCTTCGGAAAGTTTTGCTTTTTCAGCTCTTTTAGCTTGTTCTGCTTCTTGTGCTTTACGAGCTTCCTCTGCTTTTCTGACTTCTTCGGCTTTTCGTGCTTGCTCGGCTTTACGTTCGTTTTTAATTCTACGAGCTTCAGCATCTCTACGCATTTGCTCAACAAACCCACGTTCTTTTTTAGGAGTAGTTGGTTGTGATTCTACAACCGATGATTGAGAACTTGAAGAACTTTGTGTGTTTGAACTTTGATTAGATGTTGAATTTTCTACAGGTTTTGCTTCTGTAGGTGCCGGTTCTACAGGTTTAGGTTGCGTAGATGTTGATTCTACAGGCTTAGGCTGTGTATTTGAACCTTGATTTACCCCTTCATTTACCCCTGTTGAACTTTTTGGAGTTGATGATTTTGGTTTGACAAATTTTAAAAGTTTGCCACCGGCTTTCATCAAGCCACCAATAACAGGGATTGAAGCTAGTTCAACACCACCATCCCATGCTTGTTCCATAGCTTCAACGGCATCTTCTTTTGTTTCAGCGTTATAATAATCTTTTGTACCTTCAATTACATTTTTACCACCGTTATATAACATATAACCTGTTAAAGCTACTCCGGCAACTTTAACAGTTGTTGCTACTGCCCCAACGACCGCAGCACTAGCACCTAAGGCAGCCGTAACAGGAGCAGCTAATGCTAAACCAGCTATTATACCAACAGTTGCGGCAGTTCTACCGATACTAAATTTACCTTCTTCATCACAAAACATACCTTTAACGAATTTCTTGGTACTTTTCCAAGCTATTTTACCAATTTCACTCCAAGACAAACGAGTGCTTTTTTTAGCATTTTCTGTTTTTGATTCATCTTTTGTATCAGCTACAACTGTTGAATCGGCTTTCTCTTTCGGAGGTTCTACTTTTGGTGGTGCAACCTTTGTAGAGTCGGCTTTCTCTTTCGGTGGCTCTACTTTTGGTGGTGCAACCTTTGTAGAGTCGGCTTTCTCTTTTGGAGGTTCCACTTTTGGTGGTGCAACTTTTGTTGAGTCAGCTTTCTCTTTCGGAGGTTCCACTTTTGGTGGTGCAACTTTTGTTGAGTCAGCTTTCTCTTTCGGAGGTTCCACTTTTGGTGGCTCTTGTTGCAGAGGTGTTTCGCTAATTGTAACTCCCATAGCTGCAAATAGTTCGTTTATTTCTTCTTCAGTAAAAGTGATTTCTTGTTTTGGATGCACGATAAAACTATTATGCCAACCATTACGAGTTTTATCTGTTCCACCAGTAAAAATTGATTCTTTACCTTCTGATTTTCGTTTTTCGTTCAGTTCTATTAACTTATCCATTGTTGCGTTCCATTCAGACAGAGTAATTTTTTCATCTGAAATAATGGAATTTGGCATTTTTTCAATAAGTTTTTTTAATGCGTGTGTAATGCCTTTATTTTTTTCAATGATTATTTTGTATTCTTTTCCTATTGTCACAACACTAGCTCCTATTTTCAAAAAACGAAAGTTTTCACTCGTAACACAATTTCCAATGTGTTGCGAGAAATGTAACATATCGGTTTTTTTATGCTTTTTTGAGGAAGATTTTCAATTTTTTAGGGCTTGAATTTTGATGTTGGTATTAAAAAATTACAATTCTTAGGTAGAATTGTAACAATTTTTGCTGAATTGTAAAGATTTTTCTAAAAATCCTAAAGTTTTTAAAAAAAATGCCGATATAAAACATGTAACATAATGGAAATTGTGTTACATAATATGTAACATATTGAGAGGGGTTGAACGAGTGTGTGCATGCAACTTTGTTGCTAATTTATAATCCAAAACTCTTTAAATTTTTATCTATAATATCTTGATTAATTCCTATATATCTTAGAGTTACTGATGGCGAAGAATGATTTAAGATATTCTGCAACAAAGCCACGTCTTTTTTCTCTTTATAAAAATGATAGCCAAAGGTTTTCCTCAAAGTATGTGTGCCAATTCTAGCTTTAATACCGGCTTTTTCACAAGCCTTACTAATGATTCGATATGCTTGAATTCTTGTAATTGGTCTATCTCCCCTTTGACTTGGAAATAACCATTCGTGGTCTTTTTTATCCAAAATATATTCTTGCAAAGGGATTTTATAAGAATCTGTTATCAAGAATTTTTTGTACTTACCGGTCTTTTGTTCTTTAATCTCAATATGATGTTTATTGCGTACATCTCTGACTTTGAGCTTCAGAATATCAGAAATCCTTAGTCCGCTATTAATACCGAGCAGAAATAAAAGATAATTTCTAAATCCGGATTTTTTCAAGATAACTTTTACAAGTTCAATCTTTTTCTTATCTCTAATTGGTTCAACAAATTGCATAACATTCTCCTTTCATAAAAACTAGTTATACGAATTTATCTTACCCTTATACACTCTCTCCTTTATTGAGGTAAAATTAAAATATAAACTCATAATTGGTAATGTTTTTAACAAACTAGCAAAAAATATTTTTAGAGGTTTTGTTACTTGTGTAGATAGAAAGTAGGTATATGCATGCAAGTAAATTTAAATACAAACATCAATCAATCAAGAGCAACTTTTAAAGCAAGTTTTTCTAATGATGTTGATACGAAAGTTGTAATAGATGATCTTAAACACGTACATAACGGGACAGCTCGTATTTTAGCAGCTCATTATGCACTAAACGATATTGATTCAAATGATATAATTGGATTGGTTCATGACTTAGATAGAAAAGGTTATTATGCTAAAAATTTAACCAATGGTAAAGAAATAGAACTTAGCGATAAATTCGGTGCAGAAATTGCTTCTAGATTAATAGAAGCTGTCAATGATAGAGAACTTATTGATAAAAAACCAAAACATGAAATTGATAAATATATTTATAGAGCCTTTGATTTTATAGAAGTACATTCCAAGAAAGAAGATAGTATTCTTAGTAAACTTGAACAACAAATAAAAAGCTTAGAAACAAAATTAAATGGATTAAGGGACAAATTTTCAACAGTAAGAAATAAACGTACTTATAATATAGCTAATGCCGTAAAAAAAGAAATTTTCTCATTGCCTAAAAAAGTAAAATAACCAAGAAAGGATATAATATGCAAGTAAACCCTATCTCAAATTTTAATATGCAATCTCCAAATTTTAAAGCTAATGTACCTAATACATTAGGGAGAAAATCGGCTGATGCGTTAGCTGAAAAATTTTTGGCTTCAAAAGATTCGATTAAAATTGATATTGCAAACAAATATTTAGCCGGAATAAAAAAACTTGAAAATTCTAAAAAAATAAAAGAAGCTATTCTAGTAACATCTGATTTTGGTACAGTACCTTATGTAAAATATGATGGTAGAGATGAATTTCTTGGTCCTATGAGCAAATCTATGCAAGAAATTGAAGAAAATTTACCTTTTCAAGATAGACATTCTTTTAATATTATGAGTATAATCATTGAAAGTACAAAAAACCTTTCAGAATTTATCAGAGAAAATCTTATTTAAGATTTAATAAATTATACAAAAACCAAGAAGTCGGGTTAATCCGACTTTTTGGTTTATAACACCTTACTCCACAAACTCCCAATGGAAACCATAAGCCTTTCGTTTTGGATTATTGCAAGCTGCTTTAATTCCGGATTCAACAGCATAACTTGTACTTACACCATTTTCTATCAGCCATTTATATGTATCTCTAGCACATCTAAAGACTTCTCCTGTTTCAACACAACGCACCGGCTTTGGTTTTGCACTTTCAGAACGATATTCAGCTAATTCTTTTTGAAACTTTAGAAATAAATCTTTTGGTATTCGATAATTACAAGACTTTTCTTCTTCATCTTTCAATACAACGATACATCTGTTTTTCAATCTCAACATCATAAATTTCCTCTCTAATTGCCAATGATAAATCTTTCTTTTTTAATAATCCTTGTTGTAATCCCATATAAACGGCATCAATCGCATTGTGAATATCGCCAAGATAACAATATAATCTCCATTTTTGAAATCTTGTATTAGACAAAGATAATTCCATTTTTTTAGCGATTTGCTTTGTACTATAACCTTTTGCCATAAGGATTAAAATTTCACGTCTGCGACTTGTCATTCTTGCTTGATGTTTATACATAAAAAACCTTCCAGAGCTTAATTGGATTACATTTTATCCAATAAGTAATGCAATTTTTTTATGCCGTAATTAATAGCCTTTTGGCTGATTGTGTTTATAAAAATTGTCTGCTACATTAAGTTTTGAAAACTTGAAACATAAAGTTAAAAATTCAAGTATAATAGCAAATTTTGTGGTTTTTGAGTTTTAAAATATACAAAATGGATAAAATGTAATCCATTCAAAATGTAATGCAATCCCTTTAATAGATAGTGATTAGGACTATAAAACAAAGTTACTATAAGAATAGTCAATTTGGTCTTGTTCGATACCAATATAACGTAATGTTATTTGTTGGCTTGAATGATTAAAGATTTTTTGCAAAATAGCAACATCTTTAAATTGTTGATAATGATGATAGCCAAAAGTTTTTCTCATTGAGTGAGTACCGATTTTTTCTTCAATTCCAACGGCTTCACAAGCACTTCTTATCATGTAATAAGCAGTTATTCTATTAAATCTTCTCCCCCAATGAGATTTAAACAATGGTTCTTTATCACGTCTATTTTTGACAAAATCAGCAATAAGCCTTTTAAGTTTGTCATTAAGTGGAAATCTTTTGTATTTCCCTGTTTTCTTCTCAACTATTTGAACATAGTTTTTTCCTCTAACATCGCCGACATTTAAAGCAACAATATCAGAAATTCTTAGCCCACAATTTGTGCCAAATACAAAAATCAGATGATCTCTTTTGCTTTGAATTTCGAGATATTTCTCTACCTTTTCGACATCAGATTTGTTACGGATTGGTTCTACTGTTGTCATTATTTCTCTCCTTTCTAGCTTGACACTATAATTGTGAACCGAATACACTCCAAATCCTCTCATTTTCTTTTTATGGGCTAAAATTTATCTTATTTTTATACCACTTCACTTTTTGTCTAATAAAATCTCCTATTTCTGAAGATTTTAGTTTAGGAAAAGGTGGTAAAAATTCTATGTCTGGCTTGCCGGCTGAAGATGTTTTGGGGTGTAATAATCCAAACTCATAATGAGTTAAAACAGTTTGTGGAGAAATAACTATTCCATAAGTCTTTGTTAGTTCAGCAACTTTTTTCATACAGGCTTCAAACTGAAGTCTTGTGATTGGGAAATTCCCGACAGAATCTTTGTTTTTATATCCAAACATTCCGGCAATAGCTATACCGATTGAGTTTGTATTACCACCACCGGTATGCTTTGCATACTTGCCGTCATAACAGTTTTTATTGTCTAAAGGAGTATAATTACCGGCATGAATTTTCCCACAATTATCTACGATAAAATGATATGATTCTAGTTCTTTTTCATTGGGAGTATAATTACCCCCTGTCCAATGTATAATAATCTTTTTCATAACAAAGCTCCTTTGTGATATAATAAAAACATGCCAAATTCAGTAGAAACACAATTAATTGAATATAAAAGAGAGTTTTGTGACTCCTTAATAAAGGATGTTGTAGGATTCCTAAATTGTTCTTCTGGTGGACACATCTATGTTGGAATTGATAATGAAGGAAATGTTTATGGAGTCAATAGTGTTGATAATGAACAATTGAGAATAATTAATTCTATTAGAGATACTATATTCCCTTCAACATTAGGTCTGTTTGATGTACTAACGGAAGAAAAAGATGGCAAAGATATAATACATATAATTATTTCTAGTGGAAATGAAAAACCTTATTGTATTCAAAATAAAGGAATGACTCCCAAAGGTTGTTATATTCGAGTAGGAACTTCAGCACAACCTATGACACAGGTTCAAATTGAAGAATTATATTCAAGAAGAACAAGAAACACCTTAAAAAATATAGTTTCACATCATCAAGATCTAACATTTGAGCAATTAAAAATTTATTATCAAGAAAGAGGTCTAACTCTTAATAATAATTTTGCAAAAAACTTAGATTTACTAACTGATGATGGTAAGTATAACTATATTGCTTATTTATTAGCTGATAAAAATGCAACATCTATTAAAGTTGCAAAATATTGGGGAAAAGATAAATTAAATTTAAGAGAATATAAAGAATATGGTTTTTGCTCTTTAATAAAAGCAACAAAATCAGTATTAGAAAAATTAGAGGTGGAAAATACTGTAAGTGCAAAAATAACATATACAGAAAGACAAGAACGTACTTTATGGGATCCAAAAGCCATAAAGGAAGCTGTTATAAATTTCATAGTGCATAATGATTACACACGAGAAGTTCCTCCGTTATTTGAAATATATTCCGATAGATTAGAAATAACTTCCTATGGTGGATTAGTAGAAGGTTTAAGTCGTGAAGAATTTTTCAATGGTGTATCAATGCCAAGAAATAGAGAACTGATGAGAATTTTTAAAGATTTAGAACTTGTAGAACATATCGGCTCTGGAATGAGCAAAATATTATCATCTTATAGTAAAGAACATTTTGAGTTTATGGAACATTTTTTACGCATAAGTATTCCTTT
Source organism: bacterium (assembly GCA_017482685.1). GTDB lineage: Bacteria > Cyanobacteriota > Vampirovibrionia > Gastranaerophilales > Gastranaerophilaceae > CAG-196. Next base: position 13,298 of record JAFUMP010000024.1, read on the forward strand.
TGAAAAAAGTTTTGACAAAGATATTATTGATGAAGAAATATTACAAAGTTCGGAAGAAAGTATGGTACAAAGTTCGGAAGAAAGTGTGGGACAAAGAATTAAAACAAAAGATGAAATATTAAACATTATGTCTAATAAACCGACTATAACAGCATTACAAATTTCGCAGATTTTAGGTGTTTCGCAAAGAGCAATCGAAAAACAAATTAAAAATTTAAAGGAAGAAGGAAGATTAAAACGCATAGGTTCTACAAAAAGTGGACAATGGAATGTTATAAAATAGAGGTCGTAATTTGCGACCTCTATTTTATTGGGAAATAATATTCAACAAGATAAGAAGCTGCGTCAAAAGGGTGTTCTAAAAATTTCATTTCTCTATCATTCTTAATCTGTTTCAAAGACGGAACATTAACTATTGATGTACCTTCTTTAAAAGATAGGTTATAGACGTTGTGTAATAGCCACTTACATTTTTTGCTAATAAACAAACTTCTTTCGCCTTTAGAGTTGCAGACTCTAGCATTAAAGGCTTGAATACGATTTAGAATAGATGGATTGAAGTTCCTAAGTTGAAATTTTGGATTATAACCAAAGGCTTCTAACGCACGTTTTATAATCATATAGTTAGTAAACTCTGATTGAGAAGAACGATTATCGCCGGAAGCATCGCCATTAATCACAATATCGCCTTTATGATTAGGGTATCTTCTTAAAAATTCTTCGATAGCTTGTTGAGTTGTAGTATTCTCGATAACAATTTCATCAAAGAAATAGACGTTTTTATCATCTTTATGAGCCAAACACCAACACATTGGATCTACGTTGAAATCGCAAGTAAGATGTAATGGCAAATTCTCATTGTATTTGAGAGGTTTTATATTATCATCAGTAAACCCTTTTACGACTAAGCCACTAGAATAATTACCAAATTGTCCAAGTACGTTAATTTTGTAATATTCCGGATCGAAATCTTCTTTCATAGATTCCAAATAATGTTCGGGTAAATATATATTATTGGAAGTTGGAGCAATTATCAGACGATAATTTTCTTTTTTGTTTTCTACGAAACGTCTATAAATCCACCCTTTATCAGCTTGTGGGTTAGTATGTCCGAAAAGACGATAACGAAAGTTTCCCCAAGAAGATTTTACATTGGTATTTCTTAAACGACCTATAAGTTGTTTAAAAGCTGAATCGGAAATTTGTGATGCTTCTTCTATTTCTGCCCAATGTAAGTTTAATGACTTGATTTTCTCCGGATTATCAACCCCTTTAAAAAGAATTTCAGAACCATTAGAGAGGGTTAATTTCTTTTCTATTTTATTAAATGTATAGTGTTTTCCGGCTACATATCCCATAGCTTCAAGATGTGAAAAATAGGATTCAAGTGTCGTATCACGAACTAAAACATATTCTTTTGCACAAACTAAACCACGACTTCCAGGATATTTACGAGCAAGCATAATTCCTAAAAGTGAGCCACACCAAGTTTTTCCACTACCATAACCACCTTGATATATAACTACATCAAGTTGGTGGTCGTGGGGTATATTAAAAAATTCTTGTTGTTTTTCAAGTAGAGTGTATTTCATTGTGATTGTCGTTATTTTCGATTTTATCTATACGTTTATGAGCTGATTTCGCACGTTCTTCAACTTTTACCATTCTTTCAATTAAGCAATTATGCTTGTCTTGTTTTTCTTCAAGTCGTTTTATTTGGTTTTCGATAAATTTAATACTCATAGCTAGACCACCGATAAAAATACCGGCAGTCATAACATTGATAATGATTACTACTAAGAGGTCTAAACTAATTGACATTTCCACATTCCTTTATTGCAAATCTGAAACATATCTACACACCAAGCCATTACATTGGCTTTGACAGTATTTACTCCGGAGTTTTTAATAATTTGTCTGAAGATAAGAGATGTTAGCCTACGATATTCTTTCATTGAGATACAGGCATTTAGGACATCACAGTAAACATACTTTTTTTGTTCAAGCATAAAATCGTGAGCCATTGAGCCAAGCAAAAAAGCATTATCTGTTGAACTACCGATAATTCTCCAAAAGAATTTAGGAATATCAGCTCCGTTCCAAATGAATTTAGCCGGAATATGAAAAGAAAACTCCCTTTTTGTAGTTTTAACAATGACTATAACGTCATTATGGAGTTTAAACGGATACTTTCTCTTTTCAGCTTTTATATCATCTGTGTCGGTATCTTCTATGACACGCACACAAACAATAGGGGTTATGCTAAACCCCACGAAAACTATTCTTTCTTTCATATAAAATCTCCCTAACCGAATAAATCGCCTAAATCGCCATCAAGGATTCCTTCGTTACTAGACGATTTTTCATATTTACAACCACGAGCCGGCATAAACTCATTAACATAGGTTACACTTAATGAGCCAGACCAATAAATAACATCTCCTTTTGCAAGGAAAACCGATATAGAGTGTTGGTTTACTCCTTTTGTAAGACAATAACCACTTTTTGTTCCATTTATGTACAAATATCTTTTATCTGTAACATCAGCAGCACAATTATACCAACCGGCACAAGGAGTAGTGTAAGTATTATCTGCGGCATCCGGAACTGTACCCATAGAGATTGTTTTTTCTACATCAGGAGCAATCCCATTCATAATATTGGACATAAAATCAATATTAGGAGTTGTATTACTTAGTTCTAAATCAGCACGTTTACTAATCATTCCATAGATTTCTCCCATTGGCAAAGTAAACGATTCATTTTCTTCATCTAGTGTAAAATAATTAGCAAAACCCTCTGTTTCGTAAATCTCTCTAATTAAATCAAGAGATTTTGAAGGAGCAATTTTTGAGCCGGTTTTAGTTAATGAATATGGAATCATAACATAAGGTTTTGTTATTCCACTATCGGTTTCAAAATAAGTATTAGCTAAATCTATTTCAGCATTAAACTGTTTAGAATAACTACAAGCTCCTAAATATACTTCTTTAACATTAGCTCTTGTCCAAGCATCAATTTCCATAGATGTAGAATGTGTTTCAATTCCATTTGTGACAGAGAAATACAGACCTTCGCCATCTTTATAGCCAAAGTCCATAACAAGTCTTTCTCCGGCAGTTAATGTCATAGCAGGAGTTGTCATAGTTTTAGTACTATAATTCTTGTCATAAAAATAAATCCAAAAAGAACCATCATATTGACCTTGAATACCAAAACCATTTTGAGCTGAATAACAATAATAAGAAGAAGTATTTGAGTAATTTTCTCCAACAATTGCTTCAAGATGTATATGAAAATTCCCAAAAGTTGTAGGCAAAACACAAGGTGTTTCAATCTGTGTTGTTTCTTGATTAAGTCCGACTGTTATCCCATTTTGGATAGTTACATTTCCTGTAATAGTTATATCTTGGAAAAGAATATCACAATCTTCCTTAATAGCATTTTGTTTATAACTCAAAAGTTTTGCATAAATATCTTTATCATAGCTTACATTACCGGTTACTAGTCCTTTAGTTTGGTTGATTTTATCAATACCAATTTCCGATAATCTTTCTAAATCACTATTAGGAGTCATAGCAATAATTTCTTCTATTTCTTCAACTTTTTGTGTTGCAATTTCAGCTTGTTCTGTTGATAAAGCAATTTTTTCGTTTCCAATACGTTCAACCTCGTCTTTTAAATCATATAAAACACTATTGTCACTTTCAAAAGTATTAATAGCTTCATTAATTTCTATTAAAGTATTTTGAACGATATTAGAATGGTTTTGAGTAGATTGTTTTGCTTCAGTACAAGCTAAAAGAATTTTATTAGCTTCAGTTTTAGACATACCGGAAGTTTCGACTTTAACATCAATAACAGTTTCATTGATGTGCATTGAAACATTCAAAGAGTTATTAACAAAGGTAATATCTTCATTAACTCCTTTCTTAACAAGAAAAGGAATTATTGATGTGATAGTACGGATTCTATTTTGTGGATCAATGAGTTTTAATTCTCCGTATTGTTTTCCAATAACAAGATTTGAAGTAATTTCATTTGACAAAATTATCTCAAAAGATTTTCCACTCAAATTTCCATAAGTAAGAGTTACATTACCTAAAATAAAAGTTGCAGTAAATCCACTTAAATCTATTGTTGTATCAAAGTTTACTACAATAAATTGGTCGTCTAAAAAGTTTGTATCATCGCCTTGAATAATAGTTACATAATCCATTATACATTTCCTTCTAAATCACTTATTCTGTCAGCTAATTTTGCAATATCAGTTGTATTTGTAGAAATATTTGTAGTATTTGCTGAAATTCTAAGAGTTAATGCCGTAATCTGTTCTTGTAAATCTTTAAAGTTATTATTCAAAAGTGTGGAGCTTGCTAAACTACCATATTCAATTTCTTCAATTGCCATAGTATTATCCTTTCTTTATGAAAGAACTCCGGATATGACATAACAAGCACTTGAAAAACAAAAAAAATAAGATATAATAAATAATGTAAGGGAAAAGCCCTAGCTGTCACTAGAGCTTAACCGTTTCCTTTACAAAGCAGATTGTAAAGTAGCTATCATCACGATAAGGGCGATAGCTATTTTTATTAGCAATCGATGCATTGTCCAACCTCCTTCCTCGACTGCATAACCGTAATACTGTTGTTCGAGGGGTGGTCGTCAGAACGGCTCCCATTTACATTATTTAGTTTTCAAGTTTTCTCAATTATATCATAATTTTAGGGCATGAATTTAACGGAGTATTCTTCCTCTATTTCTTTATAAACACGTTTCATAGCTCTATCGAAGTCAATTTTATTTGCTTTCATTTTAGGTTTAAATTTTTCTATTGCTTCCATATCGCCATTTAAAATACATTCTTTTAAATAAGCTCTAGCTTGAAAAGAATTAATCCCTTTTGTTGTTGAATAAAACGCATCAATTGGTTTTAGCTTTTCTTTTTTGTTTAGAGTAAAAGGTGTAAAAGTATCTTTATACCTATCTTTTACACTAGCTTTATTCCAATTATTTGTATATTCATCTGAAATTTTTGTAACAACAGGGTTTATTAATGGAGCAGATTTACTTGCTAGTTTTCTAATTGCACTATTTGGTAAATCTTCAACAATTTCCGGCACTTCTAAGGCTTGTTTCCCGATTCTTGCATAGACTTCTCTGCCGTGTTCATTTTGTCCGACAAAAGGGCGAGGAAACAAATTATTAACTACTTTTTGTCCGATAGAATCTTTTTCCGTAAATCTATTATTAGAATAAGATGATAAATTCTTAATTCCTTCGGGATATTTTTCTTTATCCTTCATATAATCAACAGTTCGGTAACAAGCATTAATAGCATTAGAGTAAATAGCAGTTTGAGCAAGAAACATCATAAAATAACGTCTTGCTTGCTGACCTCTTACACCGGCACCTTTTATATCATTAGTAAAAGAAGAAAGTCCTAATTTCCGAGAAAATTCTCTTACGGCAGAACCAAATTTACTTGATTGAGCAAATTTGTTTAAGAATTTTTGTCCGGCTTCAGATGAAAATATTGCTAAGGATTGACGTATGGTAGCTGACATATTCCAATCTGGAGAAAGTAAAAGCCTTTGCCCCTTTTTTATACTACTAGGTTTTATTCCTAAAGTGTCCCAATTTTGACCGCCAAAAGTATCATTTACAAGTTGAGCAATATCTCTGCGAACATTTTTGGATAGTGCTTTTTTCCCGTTCTCTGAAACCCTTTTTATTAGAGTATCATAAGTATGAAGTTTATAAGTATTATGCAAATAGTTCCATAAATACTTATTATTTGTATCAACCATAGCTCTTGCAGACTTAGTTAATCCTTTGCTTGCACCAAAAGTTACTTTATCAAGGACTTTTGAAAAACTGTCCATAAAGGTATTAAACTCCCCAATATTAATATCAGAAATCGCACCAAATTGAACTCCGTCTTTAATAGCTTCTCTTGCAAGTTTAGAGTTCTTAAAAAGTTCATAATTATTATTTTTTATTCCGTCAATAATTTTAGGAATATTACCTAAAGTTTTGATTGTCTGAAATGGTATAATACTAGAAGAATGAGCTGCTGAACTCTCTGTTAATGCAACGGCGTGCATACCATTAAATAAGAACTTACAACCTTTAGCAAAATTATTAACCATATCATAGCTATTTCCGGCTTTTTCTAATAGTTGTTTTGCCAAGCTATCTGTCTTTTTAGGGTTTAGTGAAGATTCTAAAACCGGTTTTAAAATTTCTTGAAACTCTTTTATGGCTGAAATCGGTTTACCATTCGGTAACTTTATTTCATCAATCGCACGCATAAATTTTGTGTTTTCAGTAGCATCAATTAATTGATTTGCATGAAGTTTTTGTATTTCTGCATAATCTAAAGTTTTTGGTTTTAAATTGATATGCTTTGTTATTCCATCAACCATAATATCTAAGCCGTTTTCAATCCCTTGTTTATAAGTCGGAATTACACGACCTAACTCAAATTGCGAGTTTGTTCTAAGGTGTTGATTTAGAAGTTTTTTATCAGCATCAGAAATATCCCAAATGTGAGTAATATATTCTTCTGGATTAACAAAACTTTTTAGTTCTTTAACTTCAGCTAATTTATTCCAATTTATTTCTAAGTCTTTAAAATGGTTATGAGCTAATGTTTTTAAAATATTTTTACTATCTTCAGTTAGTGATTTATAAATCTGATGTAAATCATTCCTATCAAAATTTTTTATTGGTAAATCCGTGTTTTCACGAATAAACGGCATTATTTCTCGAAGTTGTTTAGGATTAATTTTTAGTTCTTTTGCGACATCATCAACTTCAGATATAAATTTATTTATTTTTAAAGACGTATCATAATTTGCTAAATCAATGTTTGAACGTCTGTTATTGATAAGGTTTCTTAAATTATCCTTTATAGACTCAGCTTCAAGATTTTTAGGTTTTGATTCTTCAGCTATTTCTACGGCTTTATCAACGGCATTTCCTTTTATTTTATTGAGAATACCACCAATAGCAGTTGTTCCGACCATTCCTGTTGCAGCTCCTATTGCCGTATCTTTACCTAAATCTTTTGAAAAACCTTTTTCAGCAATACTAGAAGCTCCACTACCTAAAGCCCCTTGATATGCTCCGGTTAGTGCAAGATTTCCCCACATACCAAGTTTAGGAATACTAGTTTCCGGTGCTGCAAAAAATGGCAGAACTTCTCCGACAACTTTTCCTGCTTTTCCGGCAGTATTATTAACCGGTTTTCCCAAAAGTTTTGCATAACGATTTTGTTTTTCGTACTCGGTTAATTCTCTCATACCGAGTTTTTTTCTCCAAGTATTTCCATATCTCATACCGATTCCGGCACCAAGAGAAGAAAGACCTTGAACAACACCTTTTCCAAAATCTCTAGCACCACTTCCTATCTTTTGCATAGTAGTAGGTTCAACAATTTCTTCAACTTTACCTTCTAAACGAATTGGACTTTCATCTTCTTGAAAATCAATATTATTTTCAGCTTGAAAGTCCAATTCATTATCATCTTTTATAAAATCTATTGTCATTTTCTAATTTTATATCCCTTTTTTAATGCTTCTTGCAGTTGCGATTTTGGAATTGTGCCGTTTACACCATCTGGCGAAACAACATTAATACGAACATCTGAAGAACTATCATTAGGTTTTTTGCCATATTGAACGTGAGTATAATTATGACTATCTGGCTTATTTCCGTATAAAACGTGTGTATAGTTGTGAGATGCCGGCTTTTCTCCATAAAGTACATGAGTATAATTATGACTATCCGGTTTTTCTCCGTATTCAACTTTTATGATATTTTGTCCATTATTCTTATTTCTATGATAGTTTTTATTCCGTTCTGTTTTATTTTGTTGGTCATATCTAGCAGCTTTAGATATTATGCCTAATGCTCCGATATTAACCATTTCATCGGGGTTATAATTTTCGCTATTCAAAATTTGGTTATATTCATCTACTGATAATTGTCCACTATCAAGTCTTAATCTTTCATATTCGCCACGAGTCATATAGTCTTTTTGATATTTCTTAGAAACAAGAATTTTTGCTAAATCACTAGAATCAAGATTTACTCTGTTATTTCCGACTTCCACTCCTTGTTGTTCTAAAATATCTCTATACAAATCCCCTTTATATTTAGCATTAGCAATTTTATATGCAGTTGTAAGACCATATAAAGGATCTCCACTTAAAGCTCCTGTTAAACCACCGGTTAAAACACCTTGAACAGTAGGACTTTGTGTTACTCTAACGATTGTTCCAACACCTTCCCCTAGTCTTTGCATAAACCCTTTATCTTCACTAGGTCTAAGGTTTTCTATATTAAAACCATTGTTTCGGTTTTCATTATATCCTTCAATAAAGTCATTTAATCCACTAGCTAAATTTCCGTAAACATCTTTTTTTACCGAATCAACATTTTGAGGAATCGTAGTTGGTTTAACTGAATTGTTAGTATAATCATCAATAGCTTGTGAAATAATATTATCAGTTTCAGTATTTTGAGGTTGAACAACTTGTGGAACTTCTTGCATAATACCTTGTTCTACATTCTGTTTAACTCGATTTTCTGCAACATCAACGGCATTTTCAGCTAACTTTTGTGTGTATTCTCCACTAGCTTTAGCACGTTTTCTATTTGTACCATCTAATGCCATAACTCCAAGTGCTACTAATGGATTAACTGACATAGCACCACTACCGGCAGAAGCTCCGGCACTTGCTCCTGCTGAAGCTCCACTTATTGCCGGTACAGCTTTAGAAATTGCTTGTTGCATAGCTCCGGCTCCGTTTTGTAAATTTGTTCCAAGAGTTTGAATACCTTTGCCAATAGAATTATCAATATATCTACCAACAGTTGATAGACCTTCGCCAAAGTTCCCTACTTTAGAAGAAATATCATTGATGCGACTAATTGAGTTTCCATTTTGTTGAGATTGTTTTATTTCTTCTTCAACTTTTTTCTTTATCAATTCTTGTATAAGTTCGTTAGGGTTGTTTATCATATTTTACCTATAATCCATAAGAGTACGATTTAGAACTACTATTACCACTTGTTGAGGCATTACCAGAACTTGTAGATAATGATAATGCTTGGTTTCCGTTTACGGCATTTTGACCTTGTAAATATGCATTTAATAACAGATTAATCATATTGCCTGTATTTGTTTGAGTATTTGCTAAAAGATTTGCAGTATAGTTAGAAATATTATCAGTCATTGCATTAGATAAATTATTATACATATTGGTTGCAGAGCTTGACCTTACCATATTTCTAGTCGCAAGAGGATTAATAATATTATTCTCCAAAGCCCTTCTACCACTTTCATTTAAGTTTTTTGTATAAGCATCTATCAAGGCTTTATTTGTCGGACTATCTAATGTTGGTTTTCGATATTCTTCCAATAGTTCATCTATATTTTTATTGGTATAATCGTAAACACTTTTATATGCCGTTCCGTCATTCAAAGTCGTTGTTGTTCCGTTGTTATCTGTTACAGATGTTACATACGGATTTTTGGTTGTTGTCTTTGAATATGTTGTCTTTGAGCTTGAACTTGATTTAGAACTAGAGCCACCACCCATTTTTTATAACCTTCTTTCTAGCTTTTAGTAACATTCCAACTGTAATGACATTGAAAACTACAGATTTTATAATCTGTTCCATAGTCATTACCTAAATTGTTTTATTGGCTTAAACCTTCTTTCTATTTTAATTATATGTTTGTCTTTTTAAGCAATATAAATTTTCTCCAATCTTTTTAAATCCACATTTTAAAATTTGGTAAATTGCCGTTTTGTGTTTTGTTCGAGCATAAATATCACAATTCCACCAAGTCAGAGATTCTTTAAAACATTCAAGGTTTATATTCATAGCTTTTCGATAAGCTACGGCATTTACATATAACTTGCCTTCAATTTCATAATAATAAATGTAACCTCTGAATTTACCCCCAACTATGAAAGAATAGAAGAAAGTATTGTTTACTATCCAATCAAAATCTTCATAATCTTCTACTTCTGATTGGGTTTCTTCAAATAATTTCTTACATTCTTCATAGTTGAATTGTGGATTTTGGGGAATGAGGACTTTCATTAGATTTGTTTAACCTTAATTTTACTAAATTCCATATTTTTTAAACAAAAACCTTCGCCTTGATTATATGTATAAAGTTGAATTTCTAACGTCTTAAAAGTTGCTGAAGGTAATTTATAAATTGAGTTTAGTTCCTTTAATGGAAAATACGTCATATCCCAATGTCCACTATCATAATAAAGAGCATCTTTCATTGTTTTAATCTGTATTTTCTTAACTTTAGGAGCTTTAAACATATCATAGTTTTTTATATATCTAATCCAAAAATCACTAGAATATGTCATATCTATTGTAACTCTTGGTGGGAAATATAGAATCTTTAAAGTATTATCCACACCTAAGTTTAAAGGAGTACATTTGTAATAGCTTCTCAGAAAAGTGCCGTTAAAAGTATCTGTTTTATATTCTTCATAAATTTTTCCATTTTCGCCACCAGAATATAAAACATTGTTTATAATATTAAAACAAGTTACATCAGGACATTTTCGCTTAACCCATTCTTTATGGATATAATCAAAAATCATAATAGTTTTAACTTCCGGCTCAAAAGTCGGTATTAAAAACCAAATTTCATTTCTATCAGATAATACAATGGATAAAACTCTAATTTCTTTTAATCTACTTGGATCTATATCACATAATTCTTGTTGAATATCTAACGCAATATTATCTCCTAAAGTTTTATCTCCTGTAACAACTTGATTAAAAGAAAACACTCCTTTCTTTGTATCATCATAGAAATAAAGTTCTGTGCCGTGAAACACAAGGGAATCATAACTTGCACAACCCCCTGGACTTTCTTCAGATTGAGAATATGGATATTCTCCAGACAAAAGTATTGAACTGTTTTTAAAGAATATAGCCAAACTTCCCAAATAAGGAATGATTGCAGTAATGTTTTTAACATATTCAACATATCCGGAAGAAGTTGAAACTTCACTATCAGAGGTTTTAAAGTCATAAATATTTTCTTGAACAGAATACCAAAGAACATTATTATTGAATATCCATAATCTATTGTCATAATTAACCAACCCTAAGCCTTTGACAGTTCTATTGTCCATATCAACAAGTTCCATCATTTTAAGTTCGGTTTCAGCACCAATTTCAAGGCTTAAAATTTCTTCTCCATTAGAAAAAACAAATAAATCAGACCAACCTTGTGCAATATCAAGACCACAAGATGAGCCTGTAACTGTAAGATTATCAACCTTTGTTGTTATTTCATTTAATAAAGAATTATATAAATATATTTTTCCGACTTCTGAATTTTCTGCATGTATAAAGAAATATGTTGTGTTTTTTTGAACACTCTCAAATATATTGATAATTCTTTCATTACTAGGAATTAAATCACATATAGAGATGTTACCTTTAGCAGTTCTTATTCCTACACCACTATTAATTCCGGTGTTGAATAATTCTACATTTTGAATATCAGAAGCAGTAATAAGCGAACTAGAAAAAGTTGCATTAATTCTTCTAATCCCACCAAATTTATTACAAATTAGTGATGTATTTTTTGTTGCCATAGAAAAATCTCTAAAAGGGTTGTATTTGATGAAAATATTTGTTATAACATAGATAGATTGAGGTATTACATTGTAATACTAGGTCTGTCATAGGCGGGGAATCCTCGCCAAGTTTTGTATTAAAGAATAATTATTTCTATTGAAATTTAGGAGTAATATGATATTATTAGTGCAGTTCAAGCCTCTTTACAATGCTAAAATCGAGCTGCCTTTTTTGTTTTTTAAAAGGACTTGAAAATGATATCATAATATGATATCATTTAAGTATGACACAATATGATAAACTTATACAAAAAATCCTTGAAGAAAAGGACATAACTTATCAAGAAGCTGAAAAGGTTTTGGTAGGCTTGGGTTATGTCGCAAGGTCGCCAAAAGGTGGGAGTTCTCATATTACGTTTACTAAATCACAAAATCAAATTATAACATTAGTTAAAACACAAAAACCTTTAAAAAAGTATCTTATAAGACTAATTAAGGAGGCTATTTTAAATGACAAACAATATTGATTACTATATGAACTTAAATTGGACATATCGATTTGAATGGTCTATTGAAGATCAATGTTATGTTGCAACGATAGCAGAATTAAACGGTTGTGTTGCAGATGGAGAAACTATTGAGGAAGCAACCAAAGAAATTAAAGATGCTTTGTTTTCTTATGTTTCAGCTTGTATTGAAGCCGGTTATAAAATACCGGAACCTTTAAAACCTTCAGATTACAAAGGACAAATTCCTTATAGAACTACATCTGAAAAACACTATAAACTTGCTCAAAGAGCTAAATCAACAGGAAAAAGTATTAATTCTATTATTGATGAAGCAACAGATTTGTTTTTAAGAGAAACAGCTTAACTACCACGTTACACGTTTTTCTCTATTAATTCCGGCAGTATAGTTTAATAAAATCTTATAAGCCTTTGCAAACTGTTCTTTATACCCCGAATAGTTTTCATCTGTTTCTGATGCAATAGCATAAAGCATTGATTTAGTTATAAGTGCATTTTTAAAAATAGTTTCGTATTTTTCCGGAATATTGATAGAATCATTGTCATTTTCAAGAGTATAAATCGCATCTCCAAAATCACTTTCTCCAATAGCAAGAGTTAAATACTCAACACTAACAGGATAGATATTGTCCGGAGTTGGATATAAATAGATTAAATCATTTTTAATAGTAAAACTTGTCGGTAATCCTGTTTTGGGTTCAAGAGTTTCGTAATTATCAATAAACTGAAGATAATTTGTTCCAATACGAACAGAATAAACTTGACTACCATTTACACTTTTTTTAAGGATATTACCATTAGGAGTTGAATAGTCTGTAACATTTATTTTTGTTGAAAAATTCAACTCCTTAACTCTGAACGGAAAAGGATAAGAACACCAAAGTTCAGAGAGTGCTTTATTTATTGAAGATTTTAAAGCACTCTCCATTTCTTCGGAGCTTTCGGCATCTCCATCATACATAGACCAAGCCTGTCCGGCTACATCGTTATATATGCTTAGAAATGTCAAAGTCATTAATCAGCTTTCCCTTCTTTTTCTGCTATTTTTTCTTTTATCGTTTCAAGTTTCATTGTTTTAAGGTTTCCACCGATATTCAAAGACTTAGCTTTTTCAATCAGTTTTTCTCTTTCTTCATCAACAACTACAAGTTCTTTTACAGTTTTTTTAGTCGTTGATTCTTTTGGTTTTTCTTTGATAGAACCTTTGATAACTTCATAATTTCCTTTATCTTCGAGGACAATACGAGTTGCTTCTTCTTCCGGCAAAGAAAAAACTATGCCGGTAGGAATAAATCTAATATCTGTCATAGTTTCTCCTTATAACCCAACTTTCTTACCAATAGCCCAAATTGTTCCGGCAAATCCTGTACCAAAATCAATATCAATGGCTCCGTCTTTGTTAATGAATCTAGCCGGATCTTGAATTTGTAAAACAGTAGTTGCTGATTTTGCAATTGTTAGGAGTAAATCCCCTAACATTGCGTTAGGGAACTTATCTCCATTTTTTATTGTTAGTGTGCAATCAGAAGAAGAAGTATTTGTGATTGAAATAAACAATGTATTATTTAGACAATTCATAGCATTTTCTAATGTTATACCATTTGCAATACTAACAGTTTGAGGGGTTACAACTAAAACTCCGGCAGAATCAGAGTTTTCTATTACCGGATATTGAATTGAAATTATATCTCTAGCCATTAATTAATCCTTTCTTTTTAAGCAGCTCTTTTTGACAATGCTAAAGGAGCAGTAATCTTAACAGTTCCTAAGAAATCAGCTCTTGGAGCTCCAACACCATATAGACCATAGCCTTTGTATCTAGTGTTAAAGTTTTTCTCTGGCATATAGTCTTTCATATTTAAGTTTTTAGAAATACCACCGGCAAGAGTTTTACCTTTAATACCAAATAACGGATAATATGTAATTTGGTCGTTTTCTTTAACACTTGCAACATTGTTAGAAACAACAATATCCCAACCACAAAGCTGACCGATATAGCCTTTTGCTATTTTCTTATGACCGGATTCCACATATTTAAGTTCATCAAGTTTTCCAAGATAGAACTGATACTCCGGTGGAACAACGGCAACCATTTGTCCGTCAATCCAATTTGTATGACCTTTTCTATCTCCACGTTGAAATTCAGCTTGCATATACGCAAGAATTTCTTTAGCATAATCAGCATCAAGTGGAATAGCTGCGTTAGCAGTATCAGCTAAATAATGTCCGGCTCTAGTGTAAAGTTGCCCATAAGCTGAATCAACGGCAGCCGCAAATTGTTTAATAGCATCTGAAGAATATTCTTTTGCTAATTCAACTTTTTGTTTCAAGTCTGGAGCATTAGCTATTTGTTGTTTTTTGACTTCATCAACTTCAAAGTGGAAAGCCTTACCTTTATCAAATTTTACTTTTGCAGTAGTAGTATTTGTAAGTTCGGCATCTTTTAAATCTCCACCGGTATAGTCAAAAAGATTTACCATAGCCGGCATAATAACATCAACTTCAGCTCCTGTTCTTACACCATCTTTTAATTCGGTATGAGCAAGTTGTCCAATTACCATTTCATCATAGACATATTTATTGTATGCCTTTGTAAAGGTAGTTATCATTAGTTGTTCATCTGACATACTTTATCTCCTTATACTAATTCACTAATCGCTTTTTCTAATTCTTCGGGGGTATAATCTTCAACTTTTTTTGTAATTGGAATAACTTTTGAAGATTGAGGACTAAGAGTTTTCAGCGTATTTTTTTCTTTTTCGTTTTCAGAATTTGCATTTTGTTCAGCAAGAAATTCTTTTTTAAAATACTCTCTTAGATTTTCTATATGCTTAACAAATTCAGACGTTAAGAACATATCGCCTTTTGTTCGCAAAGCATCAGCAAAGAAATTCCTAAACTCCGGAACTTTAAACCACTCCGGAAATTCTTTTACGGAGTTCTTAACAAAGGTTTCAGCTTCCTGTCTTATTGTTTGGTATCTTTGAGCTTCTTGATTTTGAATAAGTTGGTTTCTTACCCTTTCGCCAAAAACTGAAACGTGTTTTACAACATCAACATTAAATTCATCTTCTATTTGAGCTAATAAATCATCTGTTGGGGATTGAGCATATAAAGCCAAAAGACCTCTGACTTTATCCGGCTCTTGAACTAAATATAGATATTTTTTAAATTCTTCTGCCTGTGCTGATGCAACTTTTAGTGCTAAATCTAATTCTTCTTTAGAGTTATATCCAAGCTGAAATGCTTTTGCTTGTTCTTCTGTTTGTAGTTGTCTTAGCCTTTCGGTTTGTTTTTGAAACTCTATTCTTTCTTGTTCCCAATTACTTTTCTCAGCTTCTAATGGTTTTAAAGATTCATAGGCTTTTAATAAATCTTGAACTTTTACTGTCCCGTCATCATTGAGAAAATCTTTAGGAATTTCTGTATTTTCTTCCTTTGATTCTGATTCTCCGTCTTGGGTTTCTTGATTTTCTTTTGTTTCTTCATTGTTTTCTAAATCCTGTGTTTCTGTTTCTTCAGACTGATTTTCATCTAAGATACTTTGAATTTGCTCATCTAAAGAAGGACTATTATCCATAGCCCCATTCATTTCTTCATCCATATAAACTCCTTATTTTTTTGTAATTTGTCGTTGAGCCGTAAAAAAATCAGTTTCCCATTTATCAGTATCAGCAATAGTTTTCAACATTCCCTTAATAATTAACGGCTCCGTTTCGGAGTTCGATAGTTTCAAAATATTTTCTAGTTGGAATTGTCTAATTTTCTGATACTCGGCAGAACAAATTAATTCATACTTTTCTATTAAAATATCTTTGTTTTTCATTGTACTTGTGCCATTAAGCTATTTAATTCTTCTTGTGGGGTTTTGTCTGATACAGGGTTGCTATTTGCTTTTTTAGCATCAATAGCACCCTGTACCATTTGTTGAACTTCCGGTCTTTGTAATAGAACTTGTTGCACTTCAATAGGAATTTGTTGAGTTGCCTGTAAAAATCGTTCCGGATTTTCTACCCCTTTTTGTTCCATATACCAAACAAATATCGACTGAACATCTAAAGAAATATGATTAGAAAATCTTTCAACGGCTAAAATTACCATATCGGCAAAGCTAAATCTTTCCGTCATAGAGTTTCTATCAGAATATGTATAGCGATATTCTGCTTGTCTTATTTCATCTGTTATAACTACATTTTCCGGATTATTATCCTTGTTTAAAAATATATTCTCAATTCCAAATTTGAAATTAGCACAGAGTTTCGCAATATTTTTTATACTCGGAATAATAAAATATTGGTTTATAATATCCAAAACCATTGATAATCTTGTAGTTTGACCTTGTGTTTTAACTGAAATCTCTGTTGCCGTTTTGTTTCCTTTTTCTTCAGCACCCATCATATTAGGGAATATGCCGGAGATTTCACTCATTAAATCAGATAAAAATGTAATATCTGCAATAAAAATATTTGTAGAAAAAGTTAAAGGATTAATGCTACTTGATGTATATAGTTGAGGATCGTATGTGATTATCTTTCCCGGATATAGTTCTATTTCATCATCATCAAAAAAATCTTTAGGACACAATAGTGGTGGATTTTCTGTCAAAGATTGCATATCGACAGTTTTATTAAGCAGATTCTCTTGAACGTGGGCTAAATCCAATACTGAAAACAAAGGGCTTATACCTCTTTTTGTTTCCGGATCTTGCAGAAAAGTTCCGTAAGTGAATGGATTTATAACATATTTATTTTTCTCAAATCTTACTAAATATTTTCCACCGGCAACTACTGCGTGCCAATTTTTTAAGACTTTACCATTAGGAAGTGTAAAGTTTCCCCAATGTTCTAAGACTTCAATAGTTGAATTATTTTGGTGTTTATCTCTTAAAGCATCATCAGATTGGTTTGCAATATCAGAAATATTTGGTTCTCTTGAAATCATTTTTCTAAGAGATTCAGCTACTTCTTTTGATACGTTGTAACACTCGTTATTTATAATATCTTCAGGAGTTTTCCAACTCCTGTAAATTTTGGGTGCATTATCAAAATCTTCTATCTGAGAAACATCAAAAACAAAATCAGAAGGGCTTACTGCTATAACATAGGGATTATCATATATAGTTTTTTCATCAATAAAAAAGTTTTTTCCTTTAGTTTTAGCATGTATAACCTTAGCTAATTTAGCTAAATTACCTTCAAATAATGTTTCAAAAAACTTTATTGGTCGGCGATATTCTTCTTTTCTTGTTTTCCACGTTGTAAAAGTTATTAATTCTCCGTATAACAAAGCATTATCAATAACTTTGTCGCAGATTTGTGAATAATTCATTTTTTCAAGAATATCCACCAACATAGCTTTTTGCTTATTAGCATTTGTATCAGCTTCTAAAGATTCTCCAGAAACATCAAACATAGAATTGATGCCGGAATAAGTATTTTTCCAAATAAAAGCCTTAAAAGTTTGAAAGTACATGAATAATTTGCACATCTTAACTTTAGACTTCCATTTTTTTGACTTATCAGTTTCTTTAGATAAATCAGCTTTGAAAAAGATTTCTTTTATGAGATTATTTGCTTTAACTAAATTTGAACTTCGAGATTCGTTATAACTTCTAAAATCACTAACAATACGATTAGCGATATTTCCCATTTCTTCTTTAGATAATTTTATTTTTTTGTTTTCTTTTTCAACAATATATTCCATTAGATTTTTTTCTCGTCTAAACCTTCAATAGTTAAAACTTCTGGTTGATTTACTTGTAAATCTCCGTTTTCATCCATACCAAGAGCAACTCTTAAACCTTTTTGAGCTTTAGAAATACCGGACATAATCAAATCCATATTGTAAGCTGAAGCTCTAGGTTTAGCTTTTCCGAGCAATAGTTCATCTTTATATTGGTCTAATAAAGTTTGGATAACGTCTAAAGATTCATTAAATAACTGAATATGTCTTTCATTAGCAGCAAGTTTATCTTCTTCAACTCTTTGACATAATTTTTGTTTTGTACGTTCTTCGATTTCTCTTTTTTTCTTGTTAATACCTTCACGACTCATTCGTTCTGAAATAGTCGAACGTCTGATTTCTACATCTGGGATTTGTTCCATAACATAATCAAGTGTTTCGCCACGAAGATACAACGCACGAATTTTTGCCCAATCCTTAGCCGTAGGCTTGTGCTTTGGAATTTCTTTTTTTGGTCTTGCCATATATTAATCTCCTAAATTAAAGTCAAAAAAATGCGGTAGTGTTTCTACCGCTTGTACCATTTATGAGGAGGAGGAGTATGAGGGCTTATCCCTAAAAATTGGTTCTTTGCATCCGAAAAAATCACACCTTTTTTGTCGGATTTCAACTATTTCCCCTTTAGAGTTTTTAATCTCTTTGTTTTCTCCATAACATAGTCCGTAAGGGGTTTTACTTTTTTTTACGGCATCACTACTAGCATAATAAACTTGGTTGATTAGCAAAGCTATAATATCTTCAACCTTCTTTTTGTAAAAAACTTGTCTAAACATTTTCCCGTCTTTGATTCTTGTTTCAACAAGTGCTGCAACATCAGAATCACATATCGGACAAATTCCCAAAATTAATTTTCTTCTATGAAACTCTTTGTTTTTATGTAAAAACCAAGTTTCAACAATTCTACTTTTTGTTTGACAATGTGAAAACATAGTAACCCCCATAGATTACGATACGTCAGCCTTTTTTCGTCTATCCCTAGTGTGGAAATCCACCTTTTTATTACACTCTCTCAATCTGTAATAAAAAACTACTTCAAATGTCCGTACCACCTATGAACTTATTATTGACTATCTAGCAAAAAACTAAAAGAAGTTGTGTTATTTTGTAAAATAATCTTTTACAATTTAACATAACCCCTTTTACAAAATCTTGAAATAGAATAATATAATAGAGTAAAACCAAATTTTACATTAAGGTTCAAGCCCCTTGTTGCTTTAGCGATAAGGGGTTTTTATTGCCCTTTTTTAGTCCGGAGAAATATGGGTATGTTTATTCTTATTCTGGAGTTGAACGATTATGGGGGGTACCCCCTCATTGTTAAAGATGAAACTTGTTTAATTAATGCTTTTTTGTAGTTATAGCTTGTAATGACAATTTCTAGTTATTGATGATTAGGGTGCTTGAATTGTAGCTACAAGATTTTAGAGAGGATAGTAGTTATTACTCATTCCTTGTTATTCTTACATGCAAAAGGCGAAGCTCATAGATAAAGTTGTTTCTTAAAGTTCTTTTCTTCTTTTCTTCTTCTTTTAGCGATTGATAAACAAATAGAGTGTTTGTATTTTCTTATTTAGATGTATGTTTCTTTTTAGTCGCCAATGCTTATTTCCAAGAATAGAGTTATCTTATTTTAACGAAACCATTTTATAGATAATATTGTCGGCATTTTGTCTTTGTAAAATCCTTATTGATTAAATTTCTTCCTTTTCCCTACGTTCCATCAATTCTTACTTCGGTGCTATTTATTTTTTTCTGTTTTCACCTTATTAAAGCCGGTAATAAAAAATTTTACAACCAGCGAATCACTAAAATGAAAATTTTGTTACAGTTCCTAACAACGATTACTAGAGCTTTTTAGTTATGGTGTTGTTAAGAACTGTAACAAGAATTGTGATTAGCAAGTTGTAAACCATTAACACTATTTTTTATTCCGGCACCGGTTAATGGTGTAAACAGTAAAAAATAAAAATACGCACCTGCGTAAGAAAGGATTACACTATGGCAAAAGAGAAAAAATTTAATCTTCTAAGGTATGTTTACGGCAGACTTTATGCCGGACAATATTACGGAGGAAATGCTGTCGGTTTCGTTTTTGAAGAAACTGATAAGATCTATTCTTGGAAAGGTATTTTGCATTGGCTAAAAAAAGAAACTAACATCTTTGACTTTGTTATCAAAAATGTTGATGACAAACACTCTATCATTGTTTATAAGTTCAATCGCCAAAAGCTGATGTATGAATACTACATCAAAGGCATTGAAAATAACTTGAAGAAGCTATCTCTATCTATTGAGCCTATGTGTGATTTGATTGAGAAAAAGGCTTATGATGAGTTTGAAGCTCAATATCAAAAGCCTGTTGAATACATACAAGTTGCTGATAGATGCTTATATGAGCTTAATCAGAAAATTATGCAAGAGTTGCAAAATGGAGATAAAGCGGCTTAGTTGATTTGCATAATGAATGCCCTTTGGTTATGACTAATACGCCCTTGCGGGCGTTTGTCTAACCATTGGGCTTTTCTTTTAAGAATATGTAAGGATTTAGGGTTGATTGAGCATATAGTGAAATAGCATAACGTAAGTAGCAAAAAGTAATATTTTTATCACAATAAAGATTGCATTTTTCACAAGAAGTAGCAACACAGTTTGCAACACAGTATCAACACACCCTAAAGCATTGATTATATTGGGTTATAGCGATTGCATGTTGAAATATCAACACAGTTATCAACACAGCCTTATATATATAAAGAAGTAATTATTAACTAGTAATTATATTTAGTAGTTATAGATAACTAGTAAATAGTAAAGTCTATAACTAGTTATGGCAACGAGTTCCCCAAGAGTTTGTAAGGGAGTGAAGTGGTTAATACTTCATTCCTTTGCAGATTCGATTTGATTTGTAAAGAAAGGAATAGTTATGGAAGTACGCAATTATAAAAAAGAGTTTATGAAATGCTTAGAAAGTATAGATAGTAGTAGAAATAATTATGAGGTTTTCCAAGATTTTTTAACTATTGCGAGTCTATCTTTTCATAATGTTATTGCACAAGATAAAAAAGTGGAAAAAGAATATCTTGATGTGATTGGTAAATATAAAAATAATAAAAAGTTTACAGAATTACTTGTAATCACAACATTAGCTTTAGAAGAACGACATCAAGATTTTCTAGGCGAAGTATTTATGTCAGCCGGATTTGGAAATGTTCGTAACGGACAATTCTTTACTCCGTATCATTTATCTAAAATGATGGCTCAAATAACATTGATTGATAATGTAAAAGCTCAATTGGAAAAAGATGGATATTTTACTTTATCCGAACCTTGTTGTGGAGCTGGTGGAATGATTATAGCATTGGCTGATGTAATGCGTGAAAAAGGACTTAATCCTCAAAAAGATTTGAGATTTCAAGGAATTGACATTGACCTCAAATGTTGTCAAATGACATATATTCAAACTTCATTACTTGGTTTGCGAGGGGAAGTCTTGCATGGAAATACAATATCGTTAGAAGTTTGGAATCGCTTTATAACACCAATGTCAGCTATTCCAATGGTTGCGTAAAAGATGAAAATATAAAAGAAAAAAGCTCTTGTCAGTAATTTGACAGGAGCTTTTTTAGAAAGGAACAAAAATGATTTGTAAAGAATGTGGCAAAATGGTCTTGCCTAGTGATGGTCATATCGTTGATGGAAGTTTTTATTGTAATGATTGTACTGTTACTTGTGAAGAATGTGGAGAAGTTTTCTTAACTGAAGATACTTATGAAACTGAAGATGGAAAATTTGTCTGTGAGATATGTAAAGATGAATGTTGTTATGTCTGTGAAGATTGTGGCAAAATTTATTATCAAGATAATTTAACTTGGATTGCAGATAAACAAATAGCCGTCTGTGAAGATTGTCTTGATAATAATTATCGTCAATGTGAATGTTGTGAAAGATACTTCTCAAAAGATGATGTAGAAGAAACTTTTGACGGGAATTATGTTTGTAATAATTGTTATGACAATCATTATAGAACTTGTGAAGATTGTGGGTTAGCAGTACACGATAATGATTACTATTATAACGAAAGTGATGAATGTTCTTATTGTCCAAATTGTGAAGGTAAGCATCCGGAGTCTATTTATAAATATCACGACTATGATGATTTTCAGAAAAAACAAGTGTTTGGAGAAACAGGTACACAAGAATTTTTCGGACTTGAAATAGAAGTTTCCGGAGATAGAAGTTATGCTGATGATTTTTTAGGCTTAGTACCTGATGTTGTTCTGATGAATGACGGTTCTATTGGTTGTGGATTTGAAATTGTAACTCAACCAATGACAAGAGGTTATATTGCTGAAAAATTTATACCAAATATCGAACGAGGTATGAAATTCCTAAGTTCAAAAGGTTTTCGAGGTCATAACGAAGGTGGTATTCATATCCACGTATCACAAGAAGTATTTTCTAAAAAAATGTTATGTGCATTGAGAAATGTACTTTATTCAGAGTCTGAAACAAATATGGAAGTTTGGAAAGCAATTACTCAAAGAAAACAATCTGAAATTGATAGTTGGTGTAAATATAAAGATGCTAGAAGTGCAACGGATATACTGTCAGATGATTCAAAATATCCGTATATAGTTTTAGACCGATATACAGCTTTAAATTATGATCCGAGAACAGGAACTTATGAATTTAGGATTTTTAACTCCAATACAAGAATAGAGCGAATTAAGAAAAATCTACAAACAGTTTTTTCGCTTGTTGATTACGCAAAATCAAAAGAAGAAACTTATTACTCTGCAAATACAGGCGATTATATCGAGTTCTTGAAAAAGAATAGTGTTTTATACCCAGACCTATTCGCATTTATCTATGAAATGGGTATTGTACAAAGATTTGAAGAAGAAAGGATAGCAGCATAATGTGTATAGCAATAGTAAAACCACAAGGTAAAGAAATTAGTGATGAATATTTAGCAAATTGTTTTGATAACAATCGTGATGGAGCAGGAATAGCTTATGCAAAAGATGGTAAGTTGTATGTTGTTAAAGGAATTTTTAACAAAAAGAATTTTATAAAAGCAGTTAGAAAAGCTGAAAAACTTGCTGAAGGCGATATGTTAATCCATTGTCGTATTGGAACATCTGGATTGAATGATGAAAATAATTGCCACCCACATATTGTGAATGACAGTTTAGTTATGATTCACAACGGCATATTAGATATAGATGTACCAAAAAAATCTAAAATATCTGATACAGTTATTTTTATAGATAAATATTTAAAAAATTTATCAACGGATTTTGTGAAAAATGAAGCAATAATGAAACTTATTGAACATGCAATAGGTTCTAATAACAAATTTGCTTTTTTAAATAATAAAGGAGAGTCTTTTATTTGTAATGCTGAAGAAGGTGTTGTTGAAGATGATATATGGTATTCAAATAATACTTATAGCTATAGTTACTATGATTTTTTTGTACAAGGCAACGATTTTGAAATATATGATTATTTTGCAGACCTTATTTACCAACTTGATTATCACGAGTTATATGAACTTGGCGAGAGTCCATTGATAAATATGGAAGATTATATTTTAGAGTCATTTTCTCTTGAAAAATATAAGGATACAGATAAATACATTTCTCTAAAAAATTATTCAAAAGATTTGTACCGATTATATAGAGATATGTATAACGAATTACAATATATGATAAATAAAGAAAGTGCATAATAGAAAGGAGTATGTGTGATAAATAAATGCAACAATTAAAAATACAATTTAACCAACATTCACTTCCGGAAGAATACGACTATGCAAATTTGTATGAGAATCAATATATTAAAGATGA
Organism: bacterium; assembly: GCA_017482685.1. Taxonomy (GTDB): domain Bacteria; phylum Cyanobacteriota; class Vampirovibrionia; order Gastranaerophilales; family Gastranaerophilaceae; genus CAG-196. The sequence goes on from JAFUMP010000024.1 coordinate 37,055, forward strand.
AACGAGTGGTATTTCTTTTGGAAGTGGATATTACGGAACAAAAACACTTGCTTTTTACAATGACAAAAATACCGATAAAATGTGGTCAAGAATCGATAGTGCTGATATAACATTTGTGAATTTTGAAGAAGCATATCAGTTTATTCTAACAAATAAAATATATGTTTATAACATATCGCTTGGTTCTTGGCAAAAAGAAATACAAGAATTTGAAAGGAAAAATAAATGATAGACAAGGTTATTACAAGTTTACAAGATGTAGAATCTATGCAAGAAATCAATCTAATTACAGGATTAGAATTTGATTCAACTGATAATTGGGTAGATTTATCTGCGTTTGATGAAAACCCCGAGCTGAAAAAATATGTCAAAGATTATGAATTTGATGCTTTGCAAAATGGCGAAGCTGATTATATTGCATTTAGATTTGATGATTAAGGAGAACATTATGGCAGAAAAATATTATGAAAAAGACAAATGTCCTATATGTGGTAGTCAAAAAATCACATATTGTGGTAGTGAAATACAAAATCCATATTTGTTTTATAGGTGCATTTGTGATGATTGTAATACAACTTATGACGAATATTACGAACTCATTTATGCCGGAATGGAAAATATTATAGGAGGGAATAAATGAAAGTAAAAGGATTTAATTTTTCAGTTAATGAAATATCGGGTAGGACTTTTGAACTACCATATAACAAGGCCATTGATTTTATAAAATCAAATTGTCCCGATAAAAATATTGATTTTGACAATATTGAAGAATACGAACTTGCAGAGCTATTATGGAATTATTGCTATGAAGATATTGAAAAATATGAATTGGATAATGATACTTTTCAATCAGAAATAGATGAAACTAAAATCTGTGAAGTTAGCGAATTGGTCGCATAAAGCCAACAACTTTACCAACAATTCTAAAATCTAATGTTCTATCAATATCAAACGGCTCATATTGAGGATTTTTTGAAATTGCTTTAAAAGAGTCAGCCGTTCTTTGAAGTCGCTTGCACATAGGTTGTCCGTCATAGCTGAAAACATAGACAACTCCGTCTATAATATCACGTTGTGAAGTATCAACCAATAGTGCATCTCCGGCTTCAATCTCCGGCGACATACTATCTCCGGTTGCATAAACTATCTCTGTGCTTTTTACATTAGCACCATAATCCTTTAATACTGTTTGCGAGATTTTGCAAGTTCCGGTAGGATTTTCATTATAAACCGAAACTCCGTGTCCGCAACTTACATCAACATCTCCTCTAACCGGTATTTCGATTTCCGGCAAATCCTCTTTTAATTCGTTTTGAACTAGAAGATTTATATTTTCAATAAGTTTTTTATAAAGCCTAGTTTCTTTATAATCATTTTTAGTTAAATGCTTGATAAGCAATAGTCTTTCTTTTTCAAGTAAATAACCACCATAACCTTTTCTACCACTTAAATTTTGTTTTGTGGTATTTAAAATTTTGGCAAAATCATTTAAAGATATTTTACCAACAATTTCTTTATAATCATTTATAATATCTTCTAAAAGAAAATCAGTAGGTACATCTAAAATTGTTCTCTTTGTCATATTATTTTCCTCAATATATTGATTTTATAAGGTTATGTTAATTTGTAAAATATTATTTTACAATTAGTAAAATAATATTGACTAATTTTAAAAATTACCTCATAATATTTTACATGCAGGACTGAAAATCCTCTATCACAAATGGTCTAATATTCGAGAGTAATAGGTGTATCAAAGGTAAAACCATTTTACATATAATATTGTAAAATATCTTTTACCCAAATTCAACCTTGTTTTACGAATTGTAAACAAAGGTTTACTTTGTTGTACAAAAAGAAAGGAGCAAAATGTTTACAGCAGAAGAACGCAGAAATTACATAGGTGGCTCTGATATAGCTGCCGTAATGGGTTTGAGCCGTTGGAAAACTCCACTTAAATTATGGCTTGAAAAAATTGGCGAAGTTGAACCAGACGATTTATCAAAAATCGAAGCCGTACAATTAGGTACAGAATTAGAAGAATTTGTTGCTCAAAAATTTGCTAGAGAAAATAAAAAACAAGTTCGTAAACAATCTAAAATGTACAGACATCGAAAATATCCATATATGGTTGCACACGTTGATAGACTTATTACAAATAGTGATGAACTTTTGGAGTGTAAAACGTGTGGTATTCATAAAAAAGAAGAATGGGAAGGAGATGAAATCCCAAATGAATACATTTTACAAGTTATTTGGTATTTAGGAATTACAGGCAGAAAACGTGGATATATTGCCGTTTTAATCGGTGGACAAACCTTTAAATCTAAACCGATTGATTTTGATAAAGAGCTATTTGACACAATGGTTGAAATGGCTAAAGAATTTTGGAATCACGTTAAAACAAAAACTCCACCTCCGGTTTCTCCTAGTGATAATGAAGTCATTTTAAAAATGTTCCCAACTCATAATGAAGAATTTGTTGAAAATCAAGAAATTGAAACAAAAATTGCACAACTTCAGAAAGTTAAAAGTAATATTTCTGTTCTTGAAGAAGAAAAAGAAGTTTTAGAACTTGATTTGAAAAATGCAATTAGTAATCACATTGGAATCTTAACAGAGAAATACAAAGTTACTTGGAAAGCTCAATCAACCAATAAAGTTAGTGTTGAAAAACTTAAAGCAGATGGAATTTATGAAAAATATCTTGATAAATCCTCTACTAGAGTGTTGAGAATTACTGCTAATAAAAAAGCTGCTTAGGGGTAAATATTATTTAACCCTAAGTTATAGCTACAAATTTGAAGATAAAAAAGGAGTAAAAAATGTCAGAAGAAAAAGAAGTACAAGAACAAAGGCAAAGCCAATGTATGTTTATTTTGAATTTCTTAAAAGCCGGTAATACTATTACAACTCGTGAAGCAGCTCAAAAAGGAGTTATTGATTTACAGAGTGTTATTAGGCATTTACGCAAAGAATACCCTATTCAAGACGAATGGGTTAGGGAAAGAAATGCGTTTGGAAAATTATCAAAGTACAAAAAATATTGGCTTGAAGCCTAGAAAGGAAAACTAATGTCCACACAAATTGCTACATTAAAAGAAAAGGCTTTGGCTCAAAGACAAAAAAGTAAGCCGATTGAAGAACTAATTAAAAAATCAGTTAATGAACTTGGTAAGGCTTTACCGGCTCATTTAAACGCAGAAAGACTTGTTAGAATCGCATTAACAACATTAAGACTAAATCCCGGACTTGCTGATTGTACTCCGGAGAGTTTTCTTGGTGCGTTATTTCAAGCTGCTCAACTTGGCTTAGAACCAAATATTGAAGGGCAAGCATATTTAATTGATTATAACAATTCAAAAAAAGTCGGAAACGAATGGATAAAAATTAAAGAAGTTCAATTCCAAATTGGTTACAAAGGTTATATTACTCTATTTTATAGGCACGAATTGGCTTTGAGCATTGAAGTCCGTACAGTTTTTGAAAAAGAAGAATTTGAATATGCTTATGGAACATCTCCATTTATCAAGCATATTCCAAAGCTAAAAGACAAAGGCGAGCCAATCGCATTTTATGTTGTCGCAAAACTAAAAAATGGTGCAACATTATTCAATGTTATGAGTATTGAAGATTGTATCGAACACGGCAAAAAACATAGCAAAACTTTTGATAAAACAAAAAAAGAATTTGATAAAAACTCTCCTTGGGTAAAGGATCGTGATGCTATGTGCAAAAAGACAGTTTTGATTCAGATTATGAAACTGTTACCAAAATCTGTTGAAATGCAAAAAGCATTAGCTATGGATAATACGACAAAATCAAAAATTGATATTGATATGTTCAATATCAAAGATGAAACAAATTGGAATGATGATGAAATCATTGACCTAGAAAGAGGAGATAATAATGAACAAATTTGAAATATTAGGTCGAGTGAATTGGATAGAAATAAAATATTCTGAAAAAGGAAGTTGTTTTACTAAAATTTTACTCGCCAAAAAATTACCGAAAAAAGATGAATATGAGAGTTTTCCCATAACTTTTTTCAATACCAGAAACGGCGAAACTGCTGAAAGATTAGCTGAAACAGTAAAAGAGGGAGATTACATAAGAGTTACCGGAAAACTTGGTATAAACCGGTATATTCCAAAAGGTCAAACTAGAGTAAAAGAAGATGTTGAGCTAATTGGGTGGGGATTCCAAAAAGTTAAATGGGATAGTGAACAAAACAAATATGTTGATGTTGTTGAAGAATAATGAATGATGAAACTTGGGTAAAAATATATCGGAAATTGGTGGATTGGGAGTGGTACAAAGATGTTCCTTGTAAAACTCTATTCATACATCTGATACTTATTGCTCAATATAAAAAAACACGACATATAGGGTTAGAACTAAAAGCCGGAGAAACAATAACAGGATTTAGAAGTTTAGCTAATGAAACAGGTTTATCAGTACAACAAGTTAGAACGGCTTTGAAAAAATTAGAATCAACTAATGACATAAAAATTACAACTAATCCAACTCACACAATAATTTCTCTTAATAATTGGCATAAATATCAAAGTAGCCAACGGGATGAAGATAGATATAGGGAGAATAAATCATATAATGCGTTTGCTTAACGAATATGAACAAGAGCTAATTATTATGCTACTTGCTTCAGAGAGGGATATGCAAAAAACCTTGTTAAGTGTTCTTTCTCAAAAAATGTTTTTGAATAGAACATTTGCTAAGGTGTTTGAAATCTGCGAACACTTAATGAACTCCAACAAAGAAGTAAATGTATTTACTGTTACTGATTTAATGAAAAATCCTAAAGAAATAGAAACTGTTTTATTTCTTCAGAGTAATTACATCACAAACGTAAACTACAAATTCTATGTTAATAAAGTTCACGAAGCATATTTTTCACGTCTTATTGAAAATGCACGCACTCCACAAGATATGAATTTTATTCAAAAAGAAATGGATAATTTTATTGATACTACTCAACTATTGCCTGTTTCTTATCAAGCCCTAGATTTGTTAAATAAAGATGAAAACCAAAAGATTATAAAAACGGGATACCCATCTATTGATGAAAAGCTCGGTTGTATGCAAGGGGGTGATTTTATTATTTTAGCCGGAGCAACTTCGATGGGTAAAACTTGCATGATGTTAAATCTTATAGCAAGTATCGCAAATCAAGGTTATAAAGTCGATGTTTTCAGCTTAGAAATGTCAATGAAACAACTTCAGAACAGATTGATATGTTCTCAAACAGGAGTTAATGCTAGTAGGTTTAGAACTCAATCTTTCAGAAGTTATGAGCTTGATGTTTATAAACGATACATTGATGAAAAATTACCATTATTGCCGATAAAAATTTGTACTGAATACAATATTACAGTTCAAAAAATTAGAGATATGGTTAAAAAATCTGATAGTGATATTGTGTTCATTGATTATTTAGGACTAATTAATGGTAATGGAAATGGCAATAAAAATAGCTACGAAAGAATTGGCGATATTTCAAGAGAATTGAAATTAGCAGCCATGGAAGTAAACAAACCATTTTTCGTATTGCATCAGTTGAATAGAAATTATGCTGATAGACAGGATAAAACTCCAAAATTATCAGATTTAAGAGATTCTGGAAAGATTGAACAGGATGCCGATATGGTTTGTTTTGTACATAGACCTTATTATTATGAACCTGATAGGTATAAAATTTGGGATTTACAGTTCTTGATTGGCAAATCAAGACATACAGATAGCAACCAACGGATTGACCTACTGTATGATGCAACGGCACAGACTGTAAAGGAGAAAAAATACCTATGAACGGAAATATCTATTCACAAAAAAATATGTCACAAGAAGATGTTATTTTATTACATTTAATAAAGCACGGAAAAATCAGCAATAAAGAATGTAATAACATTTACGGATTTACACACTTACCTAGTGTTATCAGATATTTGAGAAAAAAGAATATAAAAATTGTTAATGATCCACATTACGGAAAGAATCGTTTTGGGGGAAATGTTTATTGGGTGGATTACGTTTTAGCTCCAGACAAAGAACAACCAACAAGGATTCAAAATTTTATAAGTAATTTTAAGTTGCAATATGGAACAAACTAAGGAGTTGAAATTATGGAAAAAAGTGGATTATGGACAAAAAGAAAAACAGCAGACTTCTTGTTTGCAGATATGGTGGAAGATCCTAAAAAAAGATTAATTAAGTTAAATAATTGGATTTCAAGAAAGATTATACCATCAAAAGTAATGGATAAAATGGGCAAAGAAATATTGTTCTTCGAGGACTTGCTAAAAGAATGGCTTGAAGAACGCAAGAGAAAGGTGGCTTAAATGAGTGTATTTAAAAAAGGTAATAACAAATGGTATTACCGATTTCAACTTAATGGAAAAGAATATTATAGAGCTTGCAAGGGGGCAGTTGATCAAAAAACTGCCCTTCAATATGAAGCAATAGTAAAAGCCGAAATTATGAAAGGCAATCTAGGTATTTTAAATAATAGACCTAAACCTACATTAAAAGAAGCTATAAAATTATATTTAGAATATTCTGAAACAAACAAGAAATCCTATAAAAGTGATATTGTCAGCACAAATATCTTTCTAAAATATTTTGGGAATATAAATTTAGAAGATATTACTCCGGCTAGAATTGAAGATTTTAAAAGAGATGTAAAAAAGGACACAGGAAATAAAAATGCAACTATAAATAGATATTTACAGGCTTTAAGTAAAATGTTAAATATTGCCGTTGCTAACGAAATGTTAAATAAAAATCCTATGTTATTGGTAAAAAAATTACAAGAAAATAACTATAAAACTAGGGTTTTATCAAAAGAAGAAGAAAATAGATTATTTGAAGAAATTGAAAGAGGATATGAGGTTGTAGGTAGGGAAAGAACAAGGAAAACAATATATCCTTATATTCATCTAAAAAATATTATAATATGTGCATTACAAACGGCTATGAGAAAAGCTGAAATTTTAAACTTAAAATGGTCTAACATTGATTTTGATTATGAATATATCGAATTGCTTGAAACGAAATCCGGTAAATCTAGGAAAATACCAATATCTAGTAAACTAATGAAAATATTTAAGAAAATATTGGCAACAAGTAATTCAGAATATGTATTTGTAAACCCTTCTACAAATTCCAACTATATAGACATACATCGGGCTTTTGAAACTGTCTTAAAAAATGCAGAAATAAATAATTTTAGATTTCATGATTTAAGACATACGGCTGCAACACGAATGTTAGAAAAAGGGGCAGATATAAGAACTGTACAAGAGATTCTAGGACACAGTAGTGTATCAGTTACAGAAAGATATACACATACAAACGCAAAAAGTAAGAAAAGTGCTATTGAGTTATTATGCTCTTAATTTTTTTTAGCATTTCATAATCATTTAATATCTCGGAATATCAGTTGTATAAGTCGGGAAATAGTCGGGAATTTTGTATAAAAATAATAATAAGAAATAAAAAAGAGGGCTGAAACCCTCTTTTTTATTAGCGGAAGACGAGACTCGAACTCGCGACAGTCTGCTTGGAAGGCAGATACTCTACCAACTGAGCTACTTCCGCATATATTTAATTGTCATCTCTGCGGTAACGGCTCCGCTTGTCAACCTGCTTGTCTTGCGCTCTCGCAAGCCAACACCGTTGACTGCGCTCCGTCGGGTTTCACCCTCCTTGCCTTACCGCTCGCCACGGGGCAACTGAGCTACTTCCGCATCAGCAAATATATTCTATACCAAACAAATTTATTTTTCAAGCTTTACTTAAAAAACATGCTAAAATCCCATGTTTATTGTATTCTAATAAAGTACTATTTTTTATCAAATTGGAGGATAAAATATGACTTTATGTTTAAACAAAATTGATTCAGGATTAGGCATTTCTACTTGCTTTTCTGATTCAAGTATTTCAAAGTATGAAAAAAATATTTCTGCTGCTGTAGAAGAATTTGCAAAAAGAGCTAATCAAGCGGGACAATTCCTTAATTGGGTTGATTTACCTAAAAATCAATTAGCTAGATTAGATGAAATTTATTCTCTTGCGAATTCTCTAAAATCTCAAACTAACGCAACAAAGCTTACTATTTTAGGTATTGGTGGTTCAAAACATACTGTAGAAAATATGCTAAGCTTGAATGGCTTAAACCTTTGCGGAGATGAAATTTTATTTTATTCAGATATTGATTCAGTAAGTTTTGCTAGATTTTTACACAGATTAGGAAATGATGTAACATCTTCAAATTACATGGTTGCATCTAAATCTGGTTCTACTTTTGAAACTAAAGATGGTTTCTTAAGAATCCAAAAAATGCTAGAAGATGCTTATATTTCTAAAGGACATTCTATAGAAGAAGCTAAATCTCTAACTGCAAAACATTTTATAGCTGTTACAGATAAAAATGCTGAAAAAAGCGAGCTCCGTCGTTCATCAAATGCTGATGGATGGTTAGGTGATTTATTTATACATGATGACGTTGGTGGAAGATTCTCTGCTCTTGATGATCACGCTTTATTTACATTAGCTTACGCTGGCATGAAAAAAGAAGATATGAAATCAATGTTAGAAGCAGCTCAATCAATGTCAGATATTGCATTGTCATCAAATTTTGATAAGAACATGCCTTATGCTCAAGCTGCTTTTTGGGCTGCAGCTGTTGCAGATGGAATCTCTACTTCAGTCCATCAATATTTAGGTTCAACTTTTGAATACACTGTAAATTGGCATGCTCAAATGCAAAATGAATCAGTAAAAGATACTCTAAAACAAATTGCAAAAGTTCCTGATTCAATGCATCACTCTTCAGAAGCACATTTTAACCCTGCAAATAGCTTTGCATTTGCCCTAACTGTTCCTTCTGATAAAGGAATTGCTTCTGAAAATGCTGAAGGTTATATTGGTGCGCTTTCTAAATCATACTCAGATGCTGGTCGTTATTTCTGTGAATCTGTAGAAACATCTAAATTCGGACTAACTCCAGCTGCAGCTGGTGCTTTAGTTCAAGCAAGAGCTTTCGCTACAGTATATCAAGAAATTATTGCAAAAATAGTTTCTGGAGAAGAGCTTCCAGCTGTATTAGATAGCGTTTTACAACCACACGTTGAAGTTTATAAAAAGAACCTTAAACCTCAAGCTGATGGAAAAGATGTTGTTGTAGCTGGTAGAATTTCTTAAAAATTCTAATTAGTTATAGAACCAATAAAAAACTGAGCTAAAAGCTCAGTTTTTTTATTATATAAAATTTTATACACCATCAAAACCGTATTTCAATTAATTATCTTCTGGTTCAGATTTAGCATATAGCCTTATACTCATATTTGTTAATAAAATACTCTTGTCTTTTGCATAAGGTTTAACATCCATATTATTAAATTTAATATAATACGGATATTTATATAATTGTTCGATTAATTTACCCAAATTTGTGTAATTTGAAACTAACTCTAAATTTATATCACATACAAAATAATCATTTCCTGATTTAACAAATTCGTCTTCTTCTGGATTATAAACATAATCTAAAGACTTAATTTTGATAGAATTTTCTTTCATCATTTCTAAGACATCATTATACAAAGTGAAAAACAATGTATCATTGCTTAGATCTGAATCCATTGGCGCATATATTTTTTTCTGAGCTCCAATAACAGAATCTTTTATTTTTTTCAACTTATTCGCAACAACAATCTTTTCTTGTTGTTTAGCCTTTAATATTTTTTCTTGCTTTTCAACATCAGCATTTATATTATTAAGTTCTTCAACTTTAGGCGAAATCATGTTGAAAGTTACATAACCAAGAACAAATGTAACAACAAGAAAAGTTATAAGACCATAATATCTACTATATTTTTCCATTTACCAAATCCTCTATCTATTCTAAAGGTTCTAGTCCCATAAGCCCAGGTAAACCACTCGAATCTTTTGTTTCTTGTTTTACTTCTGGAGCATTAGAAATCCTAAACTCATAAAAATCTGCCGTCATTGACGTAATTAAAGACCCTGCGTCAACAGCATCTTCTTCTGATATCGTAGTAAATTTTGAATTTGTAGCTAATGCTAATTTTTGCAACTTAATATCAGATTCAGGATTATAATCCTTTATATTTCTAAAGAAACTATATACACTTTCTAAATTATCAGCTTGACCTTCTATTGTAGTATATTTCCCTAAAGATAAAGATGTTAGCCATAACTTTTTAGGAATCTCTGTGCCAACAATTGTATAATAGCTATACAAATTTTTATTCGAACTAATGCCTAAACGAATTTCATCTGATTCACTAAATTTATTACCTGAAATATCTTTATTTTCGTCCAAATACCTCTGTATAACCGATATATCCTTTTTAATTTTAGTTATTTGTTCTTGTTTTTGTGAAATAGTAGTATTTAACGGAACCAAAGCGGCTAAATTCACAAACAATAAAACTAGCGCAACTGCAACAGAAGCCACTATCATATTTGGCATTGATAAAACAAATGATAGTGAGCCAAACTTCAACACAGGAGGTTGTTCTAAAATGTAAACATCTCCCAAAGAAGCATTAAACATATTTAAAGATCCAGAAGTTGTAGCAACTAGATCTCTTGAAACTGCAGCACCAATTACATCTAATGAAATTTGATTAGCAAAACCCTCATCAACATCTGGAGCTGTTTCCAAAAATGGAGCAGATGCGTAGATATTAGCTTCTTGATGAATAATTTGTGCGTTATAAACCAACTTATCAGCAAGAGCTTTTGCACTAATTATTCCAGTTGTTGAAACAACATATAAGCATTTCGATGGTAAATTTGCAATAAGTGGATTAACGGCAGAAGTAACTATTGAATAATTTTCTTCTTCTTCTAAAACCTCACCAATAGCAATTTTTTCTTCAAGACTATCAATGTAATTATTACCGAGCATTGATAAAATTCTACAGCTATTATTATTTACAATTAAAAGCACCCAAGGCTCGTCTTGGCTAGCAATAACTCTTTCATTATAAATTAACGAATTTAAAATCGAGCTTACAGATGTTCCAATACCAGCTAACTTGTAACCAAGCTCTTTTATTTGCATTGCAATTTCAATCAAAACACTTTTTTGAGCTGCAGTATAAGCCACTTTAGTAAATTGCATGGTTGAACTAGGAAGAGCCGTTGCTGCAACACACGGTTCAGTATTCTGAAAAATATTATGATTACTCAAATCTTCTTCAATAGCACCAAGAACCTCCATTTCATTCAAGGATGCTGGATAATCTGTAACCTTAAAAGCAATTGTCGGTAAATTAAGCCAAATCTCTGTCCCTTTTGGAATTGTAAGAGATTCTAAAAGTTCTTGTAAAGTCTCCTTAAAAATATCCATATCAGCAATTTCTTGACGCATATTATCATAAGTTAATTGCCTAAAACCGTATTTCAAAACTGTTTTTGTTGCAAAATCAACTTGAGCCACTTCAAGACCAAGATCTGGAGTGACAGATACACCAACTACAATATTTTTCTTAAAATTAAATACCATGCTATTTCTTCCTATTTTTTTTTATTGTACAATAAAATTTAAATTTTGTATACAGGGTAAATAGATGAACAATTTAATAGAGAGAATTAAACATTTAAAACAAAGAAAAAACGCTATTATACTAGCGCATAGCTACCAAAATATTGAAATTGATCTTGTTGCAGATTACGTAGGTGACTCACTATACCTAAGCCAAAAAGCAAAAGAAACCAAAGCCGAAATAATTGTATTTGCGGGAGTTTATTTTATGGCACAAACTGCAAAAATAATTTCACCTGAAAAAAAAGTTTTATTGCCAAATATTAACGCAGGTTGTTTAATGGCTGACATGATTAATCTACGTCAAATAGTTGATTTTAAAAAAGAATACCCAAATCTTCCTGTAGTATGTTATATAAATTCTACAGCAGAAGTAAAATCTGAATGTGATATCTGTTGTACAAGCTCTAATGCTATAGATATAGTAAAAAGCCTAAATTCTCCAAAAGTACTATTTGTACCAGATGCAAATTTAGGTAAACACGTAGAATCTGAACTAAAAAATGTAGAAGTAATCACCTATCAAGGATGTTGTCCAGTACACGATAATATTACTGTTGAAAACATAAATAACGCTAGAAAAAAATATCCTAATGCTAAAATATTAATTCACCCTGAATGCAGGCCAGAAGTAAGCTCTTTAGGTGATTATATTGGAAGTACAAGTGGTATAATTGACTATGTAAAAAATAGCAAAGATACTCAATTTGTTATTGTTACAGAAAAAGGTGTTGCTGATAGGCTAAAGCGTGATTATCCTGAAAAAGAATTTATCTTAATCTCAAATAACATGCTTTGCGAAAGCATGAAACTAACAACTTTAGAAGAAATCTTGTATTCTCTAGAAAATGAAGTAAATGAAATAACATTAGATGAAAATATTAGACAGCGTAGTGCAAAGTGTATTGAAAGAATGTTGAAGGTGTCAAAATGATGGATAATTCTTTTATATACGGTAAAAATGCTATAATTGAAGCTCTTGAATCTGGGAACAGAGAGTTTAATAGAATTTTAATTTCTAATACTTCACGTTCAGATGAGAAAATTGAAAAAATAAAAGAGCTTGCAAAATCTAATGGAGTTATTTTTCAATTTGTAGGGAAAGAAAAGCTTAATCAGCTTGCACAAGAAGCAAGGCATCAAGGTGTAATAGCACAAGTTGCACCAATAAAATACATGGATTTAGATGAATTTATTGAAAAGCACTCTGATGAATTAACTTCAGTTGTAATCTTAGACGGAGTAGAAGATTCACATAATTTAGGTGCAATAATCCGCTCTTGTGTATGTGCAGGAGTAAAAGGAATAATTTTACCATCAAGAAGAGGAGTTTTAGTTAATTCTACAGTTGAAAAAACTAGCGCAGGTGCTGTCAACCATATTTCTATAATAAAAGTCAATAGTATAGTTAACGCAGTTCAACGATTAAAAGATAAAAACTATTGGGTAATTGCAGCCGATCATCATTCTAAAGATAATTATTATGATATTGATTATACAGATATGAATTTTGCTTTAATAATGGGAGCAGAGCATGCAGGAGTTTCAAAATCATTATTAAAATTATCCGATTTTATCGTTAAAATTCCAATGTTGACAAATTTTAATTCTTTAAATGTTTCAAACGCATCTGCTATAATATTATTTGAAAGCGTAAAACAAAAACTTTCTAAAAATTCTAAGAAAAGAGGCTAATAATGGTAAAACAAAAAGATAAATTGAATATTATGGTTGATGATATTTCTGATGAAGGAGTTGATTTTAATAGTATCGAACCTATTGAAGACTTAGATGATGAGGATAATATCGCAATAGAAGAGCCTAAAACTCAAGAACGTTTAAACTCTGTAAATTCAGATGATTCAGTAAGAATTTATCTTCAGCAAATAGGAAAAATTCCTCTTTTATCGCCAGAAGAAGAATTAGAAGTTGCTAAAAAGATTTACGAAACTCAAAGCCAATTTGCAAGAAAAGTTTTAATTAACGCAAATTTAAGACTTGTTGTTAGTATTGCAAAAAAATATATTGGTAGAGGATTATCATTTCTAGATTTGATTCAAGAAGGTAATATGGGCCTAATAAAAGCTACAGAAAAGTTTGATTATACTAAAGGATATAAATTTTCTACTTATGCAACTTGGTGGATTCAACAATCTATAACAAGAGCTATTGCTGATAAAGCTAGAATTATAAGATTACCTATTCACTTAATTGAATCTATTAATAAAATTAAAAAAGCTACAATGGATTTGACAACAGAATTGGGTAGAATTCCTGTTAAGCAAGAAATTGCAGATAAAATGGGTATCTCTGTTTCTAAACTAACATCAATTATTAAATCAACTCAATCCACAATAAGCATAGACACACCGACTGGTCAAAAAGACGATGCAAACAAAATCATTGATTACATAGTAGATGAATCGACTTTAGCACCTGAGTCTTTGGTTTCACAAGAAAGCTTATTAGATGATATAAAAGGTATGCTGGAACAATTAAGCCAAAAAGAACGTGATGTTTTAATTTTGCGTTTTGGATTAAATAATGATGGACAAAAGAAAACTCTTGATGAAATTGGCAATATTTATGGCGTATCAAGAGAAAGAATTCGTCAAATTGAAAATAGAGCGATTTCTAAGCTAAAAAAACTTTGTAAAAACAAAAATATGACATCAGGACTAAAAAATTACATTGGTGAATAAATAAGGTGAATTAAGAATGGCTGATATAAATGAAATCAATGAATTAGTAGGAAATAAAAAATTCCAAGAGGCATTAGTATTAATTAATGAAGCAATAAAACAAACTCCTAACGATAAAGAATTATTAAAGCTTGCTGGACTTACTCATGTAAATTTGGAATTATGGGCAAGTGCAAAAACTTTTTTTGAATCAGTTGTTAAGTTTGAACCAGACGATGCTACTTCTTGGTTTTATTTAGCTAAATGTTATGAAAAACTTGGCGATTTAATTTCAGCAAAAAATTCTTATGTTGAAGTAATTAAATTAAGAGAAGAATATCTTGAAGCTTACTCTAGTCTATGCGTAATTTTAGTAAAATTAAATGAAATTAACGAGACTATTAAATATGCTCAAAAAGCTCTTAATATTAATGATACAGATTATATTTTTGATTTTATCATCGGAACAGCATTAATGAAAGCTAAAGATTTTGAAAATGCGATTTTACCATTACAAAATGCTTTAAACAAACAGCCAAAAAATTTAGGAACATTGAATAGCCTTGGTACTTGTTATATGGCCACAGGAAAAATGGATTTAGCTATTCAAACTTATGAAAAAGCTCTTGAAATTAATCCAAAAGCATCAATGGCTTATTTTAATATAGGTTCTGCTTATCAAATTTTACAAAACCACGAAAAAGCAATTGAATACTTAAAAAAAGCTATAGAAATTGATGAAGATGAAAGCTTTTTAGTAGCAATAGCAATGTCTGAAATTAAACTAAATAGATATGAAAATGCTTTAAAATATTATAAACACTTGGCTCTTCTTTGCCCAAGTAAAGATAATTATAAATACAATATAGCTACTTGCTATGAAGCATTGGGTGAGATTCAGACTGCAATAAAAATTCTTGAAGGAATTGTATATGTAAATCCAAAATTTGTACTTCCTGCACAAAAATTGGCAAATCTTTATCTTAAAACTCTTCAATATACAAAAGCAAAAGAGATTTACGATAATATTCTTTTAAAACAAAAGCTTGATGCTGAAACAATGCATCAATACGCTATTTTATCTTCAAGTTTGTGTGATTCAGATACCGCAGAAAGAATGTTGAAAAAAGCATTAAAAATGAATCCAGACTTTGCAAAAGCCCATAAAGATTTAGGTATTGTATACTTAAATAAAAGATTATTTGACTATGCAGAAGATGAATTTAAAACAGCATTAGAACTTGCCCCAAATGATTTTGAAATATTGTTTGAGTATGGCAATTTCTTATATTCAATATCTAAAAATACAGAAGCTGAAAGATATTATTCTGAAGCCTTAGAATTAGAACCTAACAATGCTTTAGTTTTAACATTTATGGGATTAAATAAATTAGTTCTTAATCAGTTAGATGATGCAAAAGATTATATAATGAAAGCATATAATGCAGCACCTAATCACGAATATGTTCAATTTTGTGTTGGAAGAATCTTATATGCTCGAGGTGAATACGAAGATGCAAAAAGATATTTAGTTCGTGCTGTAGAACAGAATCCAGACATAGAGACCCAAAACACTTTAGCGCTTACGTATTTCAAACTAGGAGATTATAATCAAGCTTTAAGCATATTTAAAAATATTGATGAAAAAAAACCTAAAAACATTTCTGTTTTAATGGAAATCGCAAAATGCTATGAAGCATTAAACGACAATGACTCCGCATTAAATTATCTAGAAAAAGTTGTTACAATTTTCCCTGATTATGAAGATGCACACGAAATGATTAGAAAATTGTCTTAAATCTCTATATCAATATTTTGTCCAATAAAAGGTTTGATAAAATTATTGTAATAATAGTAGAATAAACCTACTCCTACTAATGCTATGAAATAAAAATTCAAAAGTGTAAAAACAAAATACAAAATCATATTTGAACCAGTAAGTGCTGAAATAAATGACAATATAATGTTTGCAATTTGAATTAATAAAAATATTGAAATTGTTTTAAATATTTTTTTACTAAATAAGTCTTTTAATGACAAATAAAAAGCTATAAAAGGATTTTTATTCTTATAAAATAAAGCGGGCAAATATAGAAATATAAGCAATTGTGATAATCCAAAAAAGCTTATTATTATTAAATTCCACATATTTATTTTAATTAATTGTTCTACAGATAATGAAGAAACAAATGCTCTAATACTTTCTGTTGTTTGAAAAGCTTTAGTAAATGATTCTGTAGAGATTCCGATATCACCAATAGTGTGCATTCCAATATAATATCCACCTAAAAGAAAAAGACTAATCATTAAAATTGAAATTAAAAAAGCGCCTGTTGATGATAAAAAATATTCTCCGACTCCAGGTAAGAATTTTTTTATTAAAAGATTTGCATCTTCTTGTTTTTGTTCTTCAACTGCTGATTTTATCATATTAAACCAACCAGCAATAAAAGCAGAAGTCATCAAAACAAACAGTAATAATGCAAAAATTAGATTTATAAATTTTCCATTTGTTGCAGAAATTACTAAATACATACGAGAGATAAGTGTGTATAAAATTAACGGAGTAAGTAAAATAACATAATAATTTACAATATTAAATACATTTTGCATTTTTAACGACCTCTATAGTTAATAATAGCTTGCTCTACAATATCATCAGAAATTTTTATAGCTAAATCTTTAAAACTATTCGCTATATTTGAATTTGCGTTAACGTCACTAACTGGAATACCCTTGTTAATTGATTCCATGATTGTAAAATAATTATTAGGAACTTTCCAATATACTTTTTCACCTAAAGTTGTTTCAATATCTTCAATTTTTATTTCATCATTTTCCATATAACGATTAATTATTAATTTAACTCGATTATTCGGATAACGACGAGAACGGAAAAGATTTAGACATCTTTGAGCATTCCGTATTGCCGGAATATTTACTATTGTTGTAAATAATATCCAATCAGATTTATCCAATATTTTTAAAGAATTTGGATCAATATTTGATGACATATCAACAATAATATATGGGAAAATTTTCTTTAAAGCAGTAAATAAAGAATCAATTTCTTGCGGTGTTATGCTTTCAGATTGTTCAATATAATTAGGATCTGACAAAATATAAAGGCTACTGTCTTTGTATTGCTCAAAAGCTTTTATTAAAGTTTCTTCCTTTTTATCAATAAGATTTTTAATAACATAAGCAACATCAAAAGTCGGGTTTAGATTTAAAAAAGTTGAAATATCACCCAATTGTAGATTCAAATCAATTAAAGCAACTTTATCGTGTGTTGCTTTTGCCAGTTCTATCGCTAAATTTGAAGCAATAGTTGTTTTTCCAATTCCACCTTTATTCGAATAAATAGTAATTATTTTTGAAGCAGTATCATCACCTAAGTTTTGTTGTAGACAAAACATTGTAATCACTCGTTTTAAATCCTGTTTTAAAACTGGCTTAGGTAAAAATTCTTTTGCACCCATACGCATAGCTTTAACAATTGTATTAGTTGAATAATCAGTAGAAGTTATAATTATTTTTGAAGTGAATAATTTTATGGTCTCTAAAGTTTTGATTAAAGAATTTTTGTCATCATTAGATATGTCTACAAAAACTATTGGATGATTATCATCTTTTTTTATAGCCTTAATTCCTTCGTTATAATCAGAGAAAATTTTTACTTCATACCCTAAATTAAACTCTTCAAGATATGATTTTATAATCTCTCCAGAATTAAAATTTTTATCTAGCACATAAATAACTGAACAATTTTCCATAAGCACCTCTCAGAACTATTCTAATACAAATTTTATGATTTGTCTTTAAAAATTTGTTCTAAATCATTCTTAGCGCTTGTTATATTTTCAATAGAAAAAGTTTTTCTCAAAGTATTCATTAAAGATGGATTCAAAATAATTGGAGTACAGTTTCCAACAAAAACTCTAACATCATTAAAATTTGATAGATATATCATTTGTGAAACTGTATGTCTATCACATTTAGGAACAAAAATTGATATTGGTAGCTGAAATTCTTTTATATAATCAAATATACGTAACCAACTATAACTGTCAAAACAAGTATTAATATGTATTAAATTTTCTTTTTCAGATTCATAAGAAAAAGATATAATCAAAACATCTTTAGGTGTTAACTTTACAAGCTTAGCGAAATAAGTTTTTTGTTCTATTGAAGAAAAATCTAATCCTATGATAAAAATACTTTTATATTTTTTTGAATTTATAGCTTCATTAATTTGAAAAATAATATCATCATAATTATAGCCAATAGTAACATTTTCACAATGTTTTCCGCTCTTAAATCCTTTAGATTCTTTTGCAGATTTTATTACTTCTTCAAAATTTTGGTTTTCAATTTTAATTATCCCTTTAGGTGATGTTGTATAATCGGTTGTAAATAAAATCCCACGATAAAAATTTTCAATATTATGTAGTGAATGCTTAGTAAGAATTATTGGGCCAGGAAATGTGGCAAAATCTAACAGACAATTTTCTAGCCCTTGTCCAAATTGACCACGTAAATTTTTATATTCTAAAAATTTCGGGAATGTATGTGCTAACATCATATCATCATGAGTATAAACATCAATTTCTTCATCCTTTAAAGCCTCAAGCACCGTTTCTAATTCTCTTATATTTGAGCCAACAACAAGCACTGCTTTATTAGGTATAGTTGAAAAAGAAACCTCATTTATACCTTGTTTTCCGTAGCGTTCTTCTTGAGTTTCTCTAATAAGCTTCATTATTTCAATATCTATATTTGATGCTTTAATTATTTTAGATTTTAAAAACTCAACATTATTTTCTTCTAAATTGATTTTACTCAATAAATCAAGAATTATAGCAAATCCTTCACTGTATTCTTTATCAAAACTTTCTAAATCTAAAAGATTTATACTTAAACTTTTTGTAATAACAAGCATTGTATTATACAAATCTCTTATCTCTGTTGGGATTTTTTCTAAAGCTCGATTAAATATTTTTTCACCATATCTTAAAGCTTGTATGATATCATCAGTTTCCTTAAAAAGCTCTATGGCCTTTTGTTTTTCATCTTCTAAATCAGATTCGGAATTAAGCTCATGATATCTTTCAATCATTTTAGGAAGTATTTTTTTAAACTCATCTATAGCAAATAAAAAACTATTTTCATTAAATTCAGGATTATAAATAGTAATTGATATTGTATTTAAGATAAAAATTTTTTCCGATTTATCTAAATCTAATTTAATTGCATATTTTGCAAATAATCTTAAATAAAGTACTATAACAGTTTGCAGAGCTGATAAGCGAGGGTTAATAGAACAAATACCTCTAGAAATACAGCTGTTATATTGATATTCTTCAAATGATTCATAACTCATAGTTTTAGATTAAATTGCTCCTATAGATTTTCAATTACCTATCTAGTTCATTTATGGTATAATTCAATTAGGAGGATTTAGAATGTTTAGCACAGATATTCATTACGAAGTTATTACTTTTTCTATTGGCGATACTAAAGCTGGTACAAAAATGGGAAAGCTACAACTTAAAGATACAGAAAATAATGAAGTCTTAAATTGTATCCTATGGGAAGAAGCTTTGAATAGAATGGATACTAAACTTTTTAGAACTGGTAATATTTTACGCATAGTATCAGGCTCATTTAACGAAAAGTTTAACAATTGTCTTGTAAATTCTCTTGAATTAATTAAAGAAGCTAAAACTGGTCTTGAACCAGCTGAAAGAGAAGAAACTTATAAAGAATTAGAAAATTATATTAACAAGATTTCTGATGAAAAATTAAAAACTTTTGTTGCTGAAATTTATGCTAAAAACAAAGATAAAATACTTGTTACTCCTGGAGCTAAATTAATGCACCATAATTATATTGGCGGATTAATGGTTCATACTTTAGAGTGCTTACAATATGCAGAAGTAAACTTAAATGCTTTCTTTCAAAGAGTTAATAAAGATGAAGTCTACGCAGCTTGTTTGCTTCACGATATTGGTAAAATTTTTGAGTACACAATTGATTTAGAATCTGGCCTTATTGATTATGATGAAAATTTTAAAAAAGAATGGATTACTCATTCTCAATACGGGTTTACAATTTGTATGACTGCAGGTTTTAAACGCATAGCCAAAATGATTGCAACACATCATGCTCGTGCTGATTGGGGTGCTATTGTAGATTTAGATACGAAAGATTTAGAACCAATTTATTATTTAGTTCATCATATTGACGATTTATCTGCAAAATTTGGTAAAACAAGTGTTGCAATGCTTGGATAGGGTTAAGTATTTATTCCTCCAAATCTCCAACGTGATTAATACAAAATCTGCGAAGGTTATTTAATTGTATTTCAGAAATTGCAATAATTACATCAAGGTCATAATTATTCTGTTTCTGCTGAATCCATTTCATAGCCTTTATTAAAATTTCAACAGTGTTCATTATTTCGTAATATTCAACTATTGCATCTTTATCCATAACTATTTTCCTTTCTTATTATGTCATTCCGAACTGGTTTCGGAATCTTACTAAAATGGAATTAACACGTCAAATTATAAGATGCTGAATCGAGTTCAGCATGACAACTTATATACAACATTGTTATAACATTTTTCCGAAAATAGGTAGTTCGCAAAAGCGAACTTATATGTTGTTTTTCAGTAGATAATTTATTGCAAAGCAAGATTCATTTGTTATAATATTCATACAAACATATAAGTACGTAAAAAGGATGTGTGTTATGATAACTAAGGTGAAAAGTTTTAAACTATTATCACTTCCGATAATTGCTGGAGGTTTTATGGAAATAAATCGTATTAATAATCGAGCAAATATAAATACAAAAGAGATAAAATATTTACCAGAACGACAAAATCTTGGAAATTTTTACCAAGGTGAAAAATTACTAGAGGAGCTAAATAAAATGAGCATGATTAATAACGTAAATATTTCAAACAAAAAAGATTTTGAATTTAATCTTTCTATGGAAGAACTTAAAAAACGTACACATAAAGATTATTTGACTACAAAAAAAATGTTGGCAGTTGATGCTCCTGAGTATTTGAACCTTGCAGATGGCGATAAAGAGGCGCTTAAACATTTAGTAAAAGCAGCAGTTGTTCTTGGTAAAATCAATATGCAACTTGATAACCCAAATAATTTACCATTCAAAGAATATTTAGAAAAAGAAGTTGCTAAAGGTAACGAGCAAGCTAAACTAACAAAAATCCTTTTTGATGCACAAAAAGGTGTATGCTCTCTTGATAGAGAATCGAATATGATTGAGCTTGCAAAAGGCGTTAGTGAACGTGCCGGTAAAGGTATTTACCCACAAGATTTAGAAAAAGAAGAATTCCACTCAATTTTAATAAAGATGTTAAAAGAGGGTAAAAAGGAAGAAGTTGAGAAAATCCTTAATCAGCGTTCTGTTGTTGAAAGAAATGGTGACGAATTAGTCGCAATTGATTATATTGATAAATTTAAAGAAGATTTTACTTATATGGCAGATGAATTGGAAAAAGCTAGTGAAGTTTCTACAAACGCTGATTTCAATGAGTTTTTAAAACTTCAAGCAAAAGCTTTACGCACAGCTGACCCAATGTTGGATGCTTATGCTGATAAAAAATGGGCAACTTTACAAGATACACCATTAGAATTTACTATTTCTAGAGAAAATTATTCTGATGAAATGACAGAGACAGTTGTTGAAAACCCTGAACTAAAAGCTTTACTTGATGAAGCTGGAATTGTTCCTGTTGCAAAGGATTTTCTAGGCGGAAGAGTTGGTATTATTAATAAAAAAGGCACAGATGCTATTCTAGGAGTAAAGAATTATTTACCACTTATGGCTAAAAATATGCCGTTTAATAGTGAATACGAACAAAATATTTCACCAGAAGGTGATTCAAAACAGACAATGGTTGATGCTGATTTGGTAGCCGTAACTGGCGATCAAGGTGCTTATAGAGCAGGTATTACTTTAGCAGAAAACTTACCAAATGATGATAAATGGTCACTTACAAAGCTTGATGGTGGAAGAAGAAATGTTTATCATAGACAAATCCGTTTAATCACATCAGATGATGCTAAAGAAAAAATGCAAAAACGATTAAATGCAACATTAAATCCTGAATTACATAAATATTATAATGATGAAGCTGACCATTGGTTTACGGTAGGTCACGAAAACGGTCATTCACTTGGGCCAAAATCAGGTACAGAAGGATTAGGTAAATACAAATCTATTATCGAAGAAAACAAAGCTGATATGATTTCGCTTGCTATGGTTGATATTCTTACAGAAGCTGGAATGTATACAAAAGAACAACGTGACCAAATTATTTTAACCTATGCAGTAGATAATATGCTAATGTCAAAACCTACAATGAGCCAAGCTCATAGAGTGCGTTCAGTTATGCAAAATTATTATTTCTTAAAAGAAGGCGCTATTACTATTTCACCAGAAGGAATTTTGGATGTAAATATGGAAAAAATGGTTCCAACCGCAAAAAAAATGTTAGAAGAAATTATTCGAGTTCAATTATCTGGTGATTTTGCGACTGGTGAAAAATATGTTTTAGATAACTTTGTATGGACACCAGAAATGGACAAAATGGCTGAAAACATTAAAAGTGTTTCAAAAACTCTTAATGGAAAAGTTGAATCTCCACTCGCAGATGAGCTTGTAAAAGCTTAAATTTCATTGAGTTTTTGATATATAGCAGAATTTAATAAATACAAAAAATCCGATTTAATTAAACTTAAGTCGGATTTTTCATCCAAACTCATTTTGTACTCCAAAACATACCAATCATTTTTTGCCCAAATTAGCTTTGTTGTAAAAAAACCTGTAAAATCAGCATTTTCATCAGAAAGCATAAAACTTAATTTTGTTTTATATAACTCAAGCCTCTCTAATTGGACTTCGGTAAAGTCATTTGGATTATAGAACGATAGAATACTTTTTCCATCCCAAAGTGATAATAAATTATAAACAGTTCCACTTAAATATTCTTCTAAAAAAACATCTCTTCCGCCTAGATTTTCACGATAATTTACAAGCTCATCCATAGAATAAGCTATTTTTGTAAGATGAGGATTATTAGTCTTAATAACAACAGGAAAAAATAACGGTGCTTTGATTATTTCAGGATTATTTATAGAATAATAATCCATTAATCGTTTTGCAACTGTACGTGAAGCTTCTAGATTAAACCATTTAGAGTTTACAGATATTATATTGAGTAAGTTTTTTTTACAGAATTCAACAAATCCATTTTTTATAAACTCTTTATTCGAATGAAGTATCAAATCTATTTTTAGAGCTTTTGCCTTTTGAGATAAATCCTGAAAATCTAAGTATTCGATATTAGGAATCTCCTCTAAAGGCTCAGCAGAAGCTGTATAGATTCTATCTAAATACTTAGATTTTAAACAGGAATTTATGATATTTATATCAGATTTGCTTGTACCGAGAATGAGAATATTCATAAAAGTATTGTAACATGGAATTTGATTTTCTACGCCCCTCTTGATTCTTAGGATAAAAAAAAGTATACTTATCTTTAGAAGAATGGAGGTTTTAATGGATTTCAAGCACATGCCTATAAATGGCGCTAATTATACAGATGCAGATATTAAAGGGCTTATCGCGGAATACAATGTTCAGTTTATCAAGCTACAATTTGTCGATATAAATGGTCAGGTCAAAAATTTAGCCGTTCCAGCTGAACATATTGATAGGGTATTAAATAATGATATGATGCTTGATGGCTCATCTATAAAAGGTTTTCGTGATATAGAAACAAGCGACATGTTTTTCTATCCTGACAAAAACACTTTCCAAATTCTTCCTTGGCAAGAACGTGATGGAAAAAATTCAGCTCGTTTAATTTGTGACATATATAACGCCGATGGAACACCTTTCGAAGGTTGCCCAAGATGTAATCTTAAAAGACTTATGGCTGAAGCACAAAAGCTGGGGCTTTCTATGAATATTGGGCCAGAAGCTGAATTTTTCTTATTTGAAAAAGATGAAGATGATGTGATTACAACAAAAACTCACGACAAAGCTGGTTATTATGACGTTGGGCCTGATGATTTAGGAGAAACTGTTCGCTCAGATATTGTTAGCACTCTACAAGAAATGGATTTTGATATCGAAGCTTCACACCACGAAGGTGCTGATGGACAACACGAAATAGATTTTAAATATTCTGACATTTTAACCGCTGCAGATAATGTTGTTACATTCCGTGTTGCTGTAAAAGCAATCTCTGCTCAATATGGGCTTCATGCAACATTCATGCCAAAACCTATTTATGGAATGAACGGTTCTGGAATGCATTGCAATATTTCACTTTCTAAAGACGGCAAAAACGCTTTCTATGATGAAAACGCAGAATATCAACTTTCTGATATTGCAAAATATTCAATTGGCGGTATGCTAAAACATATCAAAAGCATTACAGCGATTTTAAACCCAACTGTGAATAGCTATAAACGTCTAGTTCCTGGATACGAAGCGCCTGTTTATATGGCTTGGTCGCTAGCTAATAGAAGTGCGCTTTTAAGAGTGCCTGCAAAACGTGGAGTATCAACTCGTGTTGAGTTACGTTCACCAGATCCTTCTTGCAACCCATATCTAGCATTTGCAACAATTCTTGCCGCTTGTATTGATGGTGTGAGAAATAAAATTGAGCCACCAAAACCAGTAGAAGCAAATATTTATAAACTAACAGAAAAAGAAAGAAAAAGAATGCGTATAGAAGCCCTTCCTGGTAGCCTAGAAGAAGCTCTAGGATATATGAGGAACTCACTTATTGCAAAAGCTGCTCTCGGTGAACATATTGTAGATGAATTTGTAACTGCAAAAGATATTGAATGGGATTCTTTTAGAACCTACGTTTCTCAATGGGAGCTTGATAAATATTTAGCTAGATATTAAAAAAAGACGCCTTTACGGCGTCTTTTTTTATCTTGTTAAACTTCGATATAATTCAAGATACTTTTTAGCGCTTTCTTTCCAACTAAAATCAGCTTCCATTGCGCTTTGTCGCATTGCATTCAAAGTATATTTATCTTTATAAACTTCCATAGCACATTGTATTGCGCCTTTCATAGCCCAGCCATTATAACTCCAGAACTTAAACCCAGTTGAATTATCTAACGGATAGCCTACGACTGTATTATCAAGTCCACCTGTTACACGAACAATTGGCAAAGAACCGTATCTCATAGCAATAAGTTGTGATAGCCCACAAGGTTCAAACTTAGATGGCATTAAAAAGAAATCTGAGCCTGCATAGATTAAATTCGCCAAATCTCCTCTATAGCCAACGTAAGTTCTTATATTTGGTGTATTATTTGAAAGCCAAATAAATAAATTTTCATATTCCTTATCTCCTGAACCTAAGAATATAAAATCAGCATTCATTTGAGCTAATTCATTTTCAACTTGTCTTATCAAATCAATACCCTTTTGATCAACAAGACGAGAAATTAAAGCTATTAAAGGTCTGTCTTTTTTATATTCCAAGCCAAATTCTTTAAGAATAGCTTTTTTATTATCTTCTTTGTATTTAAAACTTTTTACATCATAATTTTTAACTAATGATTTGTCTGTTTTAGGATTAAATGCATCGTAATCTATACCATTTAAGATACCTTCGATTTTATGAGTATGACCTCTAAGAGTATAATCCATACCTTCGCCAAATTCGTCTCCTAAAATTTCTTCAGCATATTTTGGAGAAACAACAAGGACTTTGTCTGAATAGTTAATAGCACCTTTCATCCAGTTAACACGACCATAATGTTCACATCCCCATTCATTATAAACAATATCTTTACGCATATTAGCAAAATCTAAAATATCTTCAAACCAAACACCTTGATAAGCTAAATTATGGATTTCAAATACATTCTTAGTGTCTTTCCAAAATTCATCAAATTTATAATTTGCTTTTATATACAAAGGAATCATAGCTGTATGCCAATCATTTGAATGGATAATATCAGCTTTAAAGTTTAATTGTTTTGCATATTCTAAAGTCGCAAGAGAAAATGCGACATATCTTTCATGTTCATAACGAGGATCAAGCCAACGAGGATATACTTCTTGAAAACAAGAAAAATACCAATCATTTTCTACAAAAAATACATTAATATCTGTATTTGGAAGCTTTGTCATGTGAAGCTTAAATTTATGTGGCGAAGAACCAAAAGTTATCCACATTTCAGAGTTTTCTAATTCTTTTATCCCCCATTTAGCTCTATCAATACAACCATGAAGTGGGGTAAAAATTGCAATTTCAGCATCTTTTTCTAATGCTTTAGGTAAACTACCTACAACATCTGATAGCCCTCCAGCTTTCGAAAATGGTGAAACTTCCGCAGCAGCAAATAGTATTTTCATCGCTCTACTCCTTCTATATTTGTGGGGATATTTCCCTGTTGGATTATTTTAAAAACTCTCTGTCCCAATTGTAAACCATTGTAAAATAAAAATCAATATTTTAGCAATTTTTATATAGATTTTGTTTTATTAAATATACGAAGCGTGTAATTTTATGAAAGTAGGTTATTTATGACTCAAGTTAATAATATTCGTAAACCTGATTATGCAGGAGCGTTAACAACTGCCGCTGCTGGTGGAGCTGTATGGTCTGCTTGTGAGTATTTTTTCAAGAAACACCCATATTTAAATGATAATAAAATTTTAAAAGATACTTTTGTAAAACAAATGGAAGAATCTTTACAAGCTATTAATGATGCAAAAACAATTGAAACTATAAATTTTCAAAAAGGCCTTGAAGCTGAAATTGATGCAATAAAAAATTCTGGAGAAATGAAAAAATTTCTTGAAAATAAAAAAAATCTTATAGAAAATATGCCAGATGATATGCTAGCACTTCTCCAAAAGTACATGTCAATAAATGTTGACGAAAAAGAATTTATAGAAGAAAAAAGTCTCATTAAAAATTTATTTAAACAAGAAGGACCATACAGAAAATATTTTCAAGAAACTATTGATGCTTGCTTAGATAAATCAGAAAAATTAGTTCATAATACTGAAAAAATGTCTGCTGAGAAATTTGGAGCTATTAAAAAAGCTATAAATAAATTTAGACTAAATTCAGCTTTAATATCTGGTTTATCATTTGCTGCAATTTCTGCTATTATAATGTGTGGATTTGAATTCTTCCTAGGGAAAAAGAAAAGTTAATTTTTATTAACAAAATTCATCAATTTTTGCCATAAAATAGCAAATTAAAAAATTTTAGTGTATTATGTACATTAGTTAATCAAAAAAAGGAAGAATTAGTTGGTAAAAACATTAAAAATCAACCGTGAAATTAAAATAAATGAAGTAGTTAAAATAAAAGCTCCAATTGTAGAAGCATTAAAAAACGCATCAGAAAATCCTACTTATCAATTTCATATTCCTGGACATACAAAAGGAAGAGCAGTTTTTTCAGACTTTAAAAAATTAATCGGAGAAAAAGCTCTTAATGTCGACACAACAGATGAATTTGACAATTTAGGTACACTTCACCCTGCAACAGGGCCAATTGGCGAGGCTCAAGAACTTGCAGCCCAAGCTTTTGGTGCTCAAAAAACTTTCTTCTTATTAAATGGTTCAACTGCTGGAAACATGGCTATTGGAATGTCTTGTACAAAAGCTGGTCAAAAAGTTATAATCAACCGCAACTGCCACCGTTCAGCGCTTACTGGCTTAATGATTTCTGGTGCAGAACCAATATGGATTTGCCCTAATAGAATTGAAGACTGGTCAATTTGGGGAAATCTTGATGCCCAAGTTATTGAAAAACATCTTCAAGAAAATGAAAATGTTGGTTTAGTTTGGATTACAAACCCAACTTATGAAGGTGTTGTATCTGATATTAAATCAATAAGCAAAGTTTGTAAAAAATATGGAGTACCTTTAGTTGTTGATGAAGCTCACGGATGTTTATGGAACTTTAATAAAAATCTTCCTGAAACAGCATTAAAGCTTGGAGCAGACGCAGTTGTACATTCACTTCATAAAACAGGTGGAAGTATGAGTCAAAGCTCTATGTTGCATATTGCAAAAGATTCTTTAATTAATCCTGATGCTGTAGAAAAAGCTTTGAAAATGTTACATACGACAAGTCCTTCATTAATGTTACTTGCAAGTTTAGACGCAGCTAGAGCTACTCTACAATCAAAAGCTGGTCAAGCAATGCTTGATAGGGCTGTTAAAAATGCGAAATATTTAAGAACACGATTAGATAATATTGATGGATTACATCAACTAAAATCTGATTTTGGTTATAAAACAGATGTAACAAAAGTTTTTATTAAAATGGATGGACTTTCTGGAAAGCGTTTAGAGTCCATTTTAGAAATCGACTTTAATATCGAAGTAGAATCAGCCTCTGACATAGGTGTTTTAATCCTTTGTAATCTTGGCAATAGGCGTTCTGATTTTGTATATTTAGCAGATTGTCTAGAAAAAATTTCCAAAAGCGATTATAAAGATATTTATTATCTTGAAAAACGTAAGCACATGCCAATGTTAGATCCAATTATTAAAATGAGCTTACGTGATGCTTATTATGCTGAAAAAGAAGTCGTGGCA
Organism: bacterium; assembly: GCA_017482685.1. Lineage (GTDB taxonomy): Bacteria > Cyanobacteriota > Vampirovibrionia > Gastranaerophilales > Gastranaerophilaceae > CAG-196. The sequence goes on from JAFUMP010000024.1 coordinate 65,973, forward strand.
AAAGAAAATGCTATTGGAAAAATTTCAGCGGAGCTTGTTGCTGAATGTCCTCCTGGAATTTCAATTTTACTTCCTGGAGAATTGATTACAGAAGCTCATTTGCCATATTTAAATGATTATAAAACATTAGAAATTGTAAAAGAATAATTTATAATAACAACAATAAAAAAGGATGATATAAAATATCATCCTTTTTTATTGTTTAAAACTCACTCTACTATTGTGGTCTTCTTTCAATCCTAATTGCACTATCAGGACAAGTCATTGCGCAAGCTCCGCAAGCAATACAAATTTCAGGATCTGGAGCAACGGCAGGTGTTTGATAAAGCCCTACTTCTTTTGACCATTGAAGGCACTTTTTGCCAGCTTTATTCATAGGACATTTTGCGATACAAAGTCCACAGCCCTTACAAAGGTCTGTGTAAACATAATAATCAGCTTTACCTTTACCAACACCTTCGATTTTATAGCCTTTATATTGTTTTTCCATTATACACCTGCTTTCTGTGCAACTAAGCTCATGCCCATTTCAAGAGCTTTGTAATTTAATTCTCTTAATTCAGGTTTTGCATCAAATTTCTTACCTAACGCAAGTTCCATAGCATTTTTAATATCACTAAGCTCAAGAACATGAGTTGCTTCAAGAAGTACCCCTAGAATAATTATATTAAATACCCTAGCACTTAATTGTTCATTTGCAATTTTGTTTGCATCAATACCAATAATTTCTTTGCATTCGCAAGTTGGTTTTTTAGTACAAACCGACGTGTCATAAACTACAGTTGAATTTTTATCAACATAAGTTTCGCATCTATCGATTGCTCTGTCTGAAAGCATTATGATAATATCGCCTTTTGAGTAACGAGGCTCACCAATTCTTTCGTCTGCTATCTGACAAAAAGCAATTGATACACCACCACGTTGTTCTACACCAAAGTTTGGAATATATAATACTTCTTTATTAGCTTCATAGCCAGCTTCAACAAGGATTTTTGCAATAGATTGAACACCTTGTCCGCCTTCGCCTGCTAATACGATTTTTGTTCTTGCCATTTTCAAGTATCCTTTCTACACTGATTCTGGAGCTAAAAATTCTTTTACTTCAAAATATTCTTCCATTTGTTGAAGCCTTGCAAACGTATCAACATTATTTGTTCTCCAGTTTAGAGGACAAATTGATAGAACTTCTACAAAAGAAAATCCACCATTTTCTACGTTTTTAAGCGCTTTAACAAAAGTTTGTTTTAACTTCATTGGATTAGAAACTGTTGAACGAGCAACATAAGATTTTGACTTATTAGCAATTGCTGCAACCATTTCAGCTGCTTTTGCCGGTTCGCCGGTTACAGAACAATCTCTTCCATAAGGAGTTGTTTCTGTTTTTTGTCCTGGCATTGTTGTAGGTGACATTTGACCGCCTGTCATACCATAATTTGTATTGTTTACAACAATAATAAGCAATCTTTCACCACGAACAGAAGCATTTACTAAATGTTGCGCACCAATTGCAAGTCCACCACCATCACCCATATAAGCAATACCAATCGCTTCTGGATTCGCTCTTGTAACCCCATAAATAACAGGAGTTGTTCTTCCATGGTGAGTTTGCACTGTATCTAAGTCCATATAGTTCCAGCTAAGCAATGAACATCCGATATCACAACCAAAAACAGTTTTTTGTTTGATGTCTAGTTCATCAATAGCATTACCTAATGATTTTAAAGTTATACCATGACCGCATCCTGGGCAAAATTTACTTGCACCAACTTCTGCGTTTTGTGATTTTGGTAAATTTGGAGGTAGATTTAATAATTCTGCCATTTTACACGCCCTCCTTAACAATGTTTTCTACTTTTTGAACAATATCATCTCCTGTTACACCAACACCCATTTTAAATAATGTTGAATAAGGAGTTGTAAGTCCATAAATTTTTTCTAATACCATTTGAGCAAGCTGACCGTTTGCTGATTCTGTGAATAAAAGATGTTTAGCTCTAGAAACAGCTTCTCTTAAAGGTTTTACCGCAAGTGGTCTAATTGTAATTGGTCTATATAGCCCAGCTTTAATACCTTTTTCTCTCAGCTCATCAATCGCAGTACGAGCTGAACGAGCAACGATACCATGAGCAATAACAAGAATTTCTGCATCATCAGCTTTGTATTCTTCCCACTCTGCAACATCTTCAGCCATTTTATCGTAATCAACTTGATATGAATCAAGAACTTCCATAAGCTCTTCTTCCATATTATAAGTATTTCTCATGTGAGCTGATTTTCTATCAACACCAATTTCTCCATCAGCAAGAAGCGCTTTTTCAGTAGGAACCATTGTAATTCCGCGACTAGCTGGGTCATAAAGCATAACAGGTTCTCTCATTTTGCCTTGATATCCATCAGCTAGAACATAAGTTGGGAATTTGTATTTCCAAGCTGTATTAAATGCTTTAATCATGTAATCATATAAATCTTGGTGACCAGCTGTAGAATAAACAATTCTAAAACCTTCGCCATTTCCGCCATAGCAAGTCAAACGAGTTTCTTGTTGAGCGTAAATAACTGTAGCTGTTGAAGGGCCCCCTCTTTGCATTACTGCACAAACAAAAGGTATTCTCATCATTTCTGCCATTGATTGAGCATCTTGCATAATAACATTACCAGGTCCAGCTGTAGCAGTGAAAGCTCGTTTACCAGCTAAAATACCGCCAATTGTTGAAAACCCTGCAGAAATTTCATCTTCTGTTTGCAAGAATCCCGCACCAGTTTTTGGTAGAAGCTTACACCAAGTATGCATAATTTCGTTTTGAGGTGTAATTGGATAACCGTACATAAATTCAGCTTCAGCTGAGTTCGCAGCATAAGCAAGAACTTCATTTCCGGTTAAAAACATTTTAGTGTCTTCTTTAATTAGTTTGTTAACCATAAATATTCCCCTTCAAATTCATAGTAATATTCTACTCCTAACAAAGAAAAATGTACAATAGACTTTAAATTTATATGCTAAAATAATACCATGAAACAGTTAGTCGATTTTAAAAAAGAAATTCATAAATGCTCTAAATGTGGCCTTTGTCAGGCAGAATGTCCTATCTATAAAATAACAGGAAATGATTGTTCTGTATCGAGAGGGCAATTTATTATGCTTAAAGGCTTTCTTAAAGGTGAATTAAAACTTACAAAAACTATAAATCGTTATCTTGATTTATGTTTAAAATGTGGCGCTTGTACTAAGTTTTGTCCTTCTGGAATTGATGTTGTAGATATAATTATTGCAGCAAAATCTGAGTATTTTAAATTACATTTTTTTGAAAAAATAAAATCTTTTTTTCAAAAATATTTTGTATTTGGCTTTATTCCTAATATTGCAAAATTTTTCAGACCTAAAACAAAATCTAAAACATTTTCCAAAAAAATTCTATATTTTGGAGGTTGTGGAAGCAAATTCAAAAGCGACAAACCTGTTGTTAAAATTTTAAATTCAATAGAAATTGAAGTGATAAATCCAGATTTTTCTTGTTGCGGAATCCCATATTTTTCAAGAGGTGATTTAAAAAGCTTTAATGACTCCATAAAAAAATATATAAAAATCTTAAAAAAATATGAAATTAATAAAGTTGTTACAACTTGTGCTAGCTGTGAAAAATCTTTAAAAGATTATGTTAAATGGGCAGAAACTTCTGATAGAGAGTTTTTAAAGACAATACAAGTTAAAAATATTTATGAGTATTTAAAAGAATCTCAAGTAAAATTAAAATTAAAAATGCCGACAAAAATCACATACCACAAACCTTGTAATATTAATAATTGGAAAGATATTGAATGGCTACTAAAAAATACAGAAAATTTAGAATATATAGAAATGAAAGATTTTGACAAATGTTGTGGTCTAAATGGAATTTCTAAAATCAAAGAATTTAAGATTTTATCCCAATTATTTAAAGAAAAACAAAAAAACATAATAAATACACATTCAAAAAGAGTTTTAACATCTTGTCTTGGGTGTGAAATAGCTCTTAAAGCTTATTCATTTGGACACTATAAAACGCAAGATTTGCTTGACTTTATATCCAATAGAATTTAATATCTAGACCAAATGGTCAATACAAAATTCAATCTCTTGATTGATGTCAAGCACATGTCAAACATGTACTATATAGTCAAGGGAGAGAGAGTTTTATGAAAAGAGTATTGTTGTTATGTTCTATAATATTTTCGACATTATCAACTTTTGCAAGTGAAAATGTCTTACAATCTATAGAAATTGAACCTGTTAAAGATACATATAATATTGTTTTAGTATCTGATAAGGCCGTTGATGTTAAAAAGACTATTCAAAGCTCAAATAAAATAACTTTGACAATGAAAGATATAAGAGCATCAAAAACGCTAAATACAATTTATAACAATGTATCAAGCGTTGATAGTGTAATGGTAGAACCACAAGGTAATGGACTTAAAATTTTCTTACAAGCTGATAATGCTGCAGCGTCTACAGTAACTTTTGATGCTTTAATAGCTTCAGCTCCTGTTAAGACTTCTACACAAAGCTTGAAATTAAACAATCCAATTGAAAGCTATGCGCCAATTTATAAAGAATCTTATGAAGATGTAAAAACTTCAAAACTTTTTGATAAATTAAAAGCATCTTCAACAGTTGCTGACATTAGAGATTCAATTGATGAAGATACTGTTTCAGAAGTAGCAAACAAATCTGTTTCATTTGGACTATTAGGTTTATTAGCATTTGCAGTAATAAAATTATTTAGACGCAGAGAACCTGAGATGAAAATTGGATTATCTCAATCACTTACAGATAGAGAGATCAGCCTACATAAAAATTCTCCAGCTATGCAGCCACAAGTTTTTGGAGCAGAACGACCATTCACCAGTGTTAATTATGGTATTAATGCTTATCAAAAAGAGAACAGAAACCCTTATGAAACAACACCTGCACAATTACATAATCCAAGATTAAGAAATTATCAAGCTGTGCAAACTCACGAGGAATATGTTCAACAGCCTAGCTTTACTAAACCAATACAAACACAAGCTACAGTAGCAGCAGTAAAGCCACAAGTTAAAAAAATGACAACACCTGTGAATTCTGCTCCTGTAAATCAATCCAATCCAAACATTGATAATTTAAAATTCTTAGAATCAATGACAGCTATTTATGAAAAAAGTGGTCGCCACGACTTAGCAAGAGGGCTAAAAGCTAGTTTAAACAAAAATATTAAATAAACACACAACAATCTTTTTATAAAACTATACTATTTAATGGTACTTTACGCACACACAGTAAGTACCTTTTTATTTTAATTACATAAAGAGTATTATGGGTATCTTTTTATGTTAGAAATGAAGATTTTAAAATTTAATTTGGGACTTTCTTTTTCTTTGCTTGCGAGGTAAAGAAAAAGAAAGTCCCCCAAAGAAAAAGAAACCACGCTACTTTCCTACGCCCTTCGGGCGTTTAAATTAAATTGATGTTACGGGCAAGCCCGTACTTTTTAGCCTCGCAAACTTGCACTACGTGCTTCAAACAGTGCTCGGCAAAATGTATCGCGAGCGTCAAACGTAACGTAGTGAAGTGACTAGCGAGCGTAAGAGATTCGGCATAAGCCGAACAAATCTGAACGGCTGAGCGTAGCGAAGACGTAGAAATAATGCGTTTTTTCTTTATTTTCTTTGGTACTTTCTTTTGTTTTCTTTTCTCGCAAAAAAAGAAACAAAAGAAAGTACATATAAATAAATCAAATACCCATAATACTCTTTATGTAAATTAAATAAAATATTTAATTTGAGCATGAATGATATCATGCTCAATTAGCATGCGCTATATAGCGTTTGTATGATTGATTTATAAAAGTGTTTATAATACAATAAATTTGTATAGGAAAGCTTTATTTAAAAGGAGGAAGCTATAAATGGAAACTTACGGAATTGAAAAATTTGGCATTATTGGGCCAAAAGCTGTATACCGTAACCTAACTCCTGCTCAATTAACAGAAGCAGCATTAAGATTAGGCGAAGGTACATTAAGCAACACAGGTGCTTTAGTTGTAACAACTGGAAAATACACTGGTCGTTCACCTAAAGATAAATTCATTGTTGACACTGAAACTATCCACAACGATATCGCTTGGGGTAAAGTAAACAGACCTATTAGCAGAGAAAAATTCAACGCTATTAAAGGTAAAATTGCATCATACTTACAAAATAGAGAAATCTTTATTTTTGATGGTTATGCTGGTGCTGATAAAAAATATCAACAAAAATTCAGAGTAATTAACGAATTAGCAAGCCAAAACTTGTTCATTCACCAATTATTAATCAGACCAACTGTAGAAGAATTAGCTAGCTACGGCGAAGCTGATTACACAATCCTTTGTGCTCCAGGCTTCAAATGTGATCCAGAAGTTGATGGCGTAAACTCAGAAGCTTGTATTGCAATCGACTACGAAGCTAAAACAATCATTATTTGTGGTTCTCAATATGCTGGTGAAATTAAAAAATCTGTATTCGCTACAATGAACTACGTTATGACAAAAATGAACGTATTACCTATGCACTGTTCAGCTAATATGGATCCTGAAACTAACGAAACAGCTGTATTCTTTGGTCTTTCAGGTACTGGTAAAACAACTTTATCAGCTGATCCAAACAGAAAACTAATAGGTGATGACGAGCACGGTTGGTCACCTGATGGTGTATTCAACTTCGAAGGCGGATGCTACGCAAAATGTATTAACCTTACAGAAGAAAACGAACCAGAAATCTTCAACGCTATTAAATTTGGTTCATTAGTAGAAAACGTAGTAATGGATCCTGAAACTCGTGAATTCGATTTCAATGATGGTTCATTAACAGAAAATACTCGTGTTGGTTACCCAATTGATTACATCAACAACGCTCAAGTACCTTCTAAAGGTGGAATTCCAAAAGTTGTTGTATTCTTGACAGCTGACGCATTCGGCGTATTACCTCCAATCTCAAGATTAGACAAAAACGCTGCAATGTACCACTTTGTAACTGGCTTTACTTCTAAGTTAGCTGGTACTGAAAGAGGTATTACAGAGCCACAACCTACATTCTCAACATTATTCGGTGAACCATTCATGCCAATGGATGCTTCTGTATACGCTAAAATGTTAGGTGATAAATTAGATCAATACGGAACTAAAGTTTACTTAGTAAACACAGGTTGGGCTGGCGGAAGCGCTTCTATGGGTGCTAAACGTATGAAATTATCTTACACAAGAGCTATGGTTACAGCTGCATTAAATGGATCATTTGATTCAATCGAATTCAAACACCATGATGTGTTCAACGTAGATTATCCTACAAGCTGTCCAAATGTTCCAGCTGAAATGCTTGATGCTAGAGGAATGTGGGAAGATAAAGCAGCTTATGATGCTCAAGCTAACAAACTTGCTCAAATGTTCGCTGACAACTTTGCAGAAAAATATCCAAATATGCCTGCAGAAATTGTTAACGCTGGCCCAAGAGCTGTTGCTAATGTATAGTTTTTAATAAAAACTGTATAATATATTAAAAAAGGGGTGTCCAAAAACATAGACACCCCTTTTTTTTATTAACTAATTTTAATAAACAATTACTCGTTATAACTAGGATTATTAAGAAATTCAAGATTATTAGTTGATTCATCACTAAACAATTTATACTTTTCACCTTGATATTCAAAAATAACAAGTGCTTGTGCAGAGTCAGCACGTCTTGTAACTTGTGCCTGTCCATCTTTAACCGACATAGTGTCATTTGAAGCGCTTGAATAATTGACAATTGGAGATACTTCCAACAGTTTTACTCCGTTTGGAAATCCTGTGAATCAGAAACCTCTAATTCTACCATTTTCTACGTGGATTACCTAAGTTTCTCTCGCATTCCATACGTTTAAAAATAGATTCTAGTTCCGATGGATTTTTTCTTTTATATGGTCCTTCCTTCTCTTCTGCTGCAATTTCTAAAAATTCTGGTGAAGAAATAGCTCGCTCATATTCCAATTCTGACAAAGTTCTTTCATCACCATCACTGCAAGCATATAGTCGAAAAATGGAAATTAACTCATCAGTTCTTCGTCCATCAAAAAATCTTTCTGCTGCCTCTTTTGGAGTTAAAGGCCTGAACCGTGAAAATATTTCTTTTTTCGCTTTATCAATTCCATCAAAACCCATAAAATACTCCTTTCTTTCAATGTTTATCTATGTTTTGATTTGTTTTGTAATGTAACATAATATACATTGTGTTACATTTTTTTTGTAATTGCCGTTATTAGTGACCTTTGGTAATTATGTTTTTTTGTATATTTCTCCTATTATAGCCAATATTATTATCTAAAATCTTTTATTAGCTTAAGTTTTGGAGCTAATGTAACACAATGTATATTGTGTTACATTAGAATATAACGGCATATTTTTGAAAAACTTTAATATTTCTGGCTTATTTGTTACAAATGTTTACAACACATATCTAAACCCCAATAATAGTTTAATTTTATCCCTTCCCTGGATGGGGAAGGGTGCTACGCACATAGAAAATTTGAAGATTATTGCTTGATTTTTAGCTTAAAGTGCGGGGCGGGATGGGGTGAATAGCTAGTTGTGTTTTATTTCTACCTCATTCCAACCTTCTCCTGCTAGGAGAAGGAGCTATTTTTTAACCACATTTGGAGTTAGAATTACCAAACTTATCCCCTCTCCTTTTTTCAATCCGTCTTTGGAGCTTGGCTAAAAATGCCAAACTTATCCCCTCTCCTTTTTCAACCCATCTTTGGAGTTTAGCTAAAAATGCCAAACTTATCCCCTCTCCTTTTCAACCCATCTTTGGAGCTTAGCTAAAAATGCCAAACTTATCCCCTCTCCTTTTCAACCCATCTTTGGAGCTTGGCTAAAATGCCAAGCTTATCCCCTCTTCTTTGAGGAGAGGGTTAGGGTGAGGTGATGTCAAAATCTAACTCCTTCTCTAGATAGAGAAGGAGTTAAATTTCTAAAAATAGTTATTAATTATATTACGTATCAATATTTGTCGCATAAACAGCATTTGATTCAATGAAATTTCTTCTTGGCTCAACCTTATCACCCATCAAGATATCAAATAACTGGTCACACATCATCGCATCTTCAATATTAACCTTCAACAATGTTCTTGTTTCAGGGTCCATTGTTGTTTCCCAAAGCTGTTGAGGCATCATTTCACCAAGACCTTTGAATCTTTGGATTGTCATACCTTTTTGACCTCTATCATCAACAATTTTTTGTAACTGTTCAAATGATGTGATCGTAGTTTCGCCGTTTTCTGATTCTAAGATTAATTCTTTTTCTTCTTCAATCAAGAAATCACGAATCAATGGATAAGAGTTTTTCAATCTCTTGAATTCATTTGATTTAATTATATTTGCAGTAATCATTTCAACTTCATTTTCAAACAATTTTAACTCAATCGCATATTTAGCGTTTTCTGCATTATACTTCAATGAAACTTCATAATTCTTAGCTTCTGTTACACCATAATTCTCAGCGTGATCTTTGATGTAATGGTCAAGATATGCTAAAACTTCATTCATCTTAGCTTGGTCTTCAAAGTCCTCAGGTTTAACTTCAGAACGGATTAGCCCACGAAGTACAACTGATGGAATAATGTTTAAAATTGGGTTATTATACGCTCTATAATAAGTTCCCATATTTTGTAGCAATGCCATTAAATCATCGCCAGATTTTGTTTTAGATTTAGTCTTATCGGATAAGCTCAATGATTTAATACCACGCTCTTTAAGCATTTTATCAAGCGCATGTTCATCATATAAATACTCAGAAGTCTTACCTTGAGTAACCTTAAATAGAGGTGGTTGTGCGATATAAACATAACCATTCTCAATAAGTGGTTTTGCATATCTAAAGAAAAATGTAAGCAACAATGTTCTAATATGCGCACCATCAACGTCAGCATCGGTCATGATAATGATTTTGTGGTAACGTAATTTTTCTAGGTTAAATTCTTCTTCGTTTTTACTAATCGTAATACCAAAAGCTTGTACCATTGATTGGATTTCGTTATTAGCATAAATCTTATCAAGACGAGCTTTTTCCACGTTTAAGATTTTACCTCTAAGTGGCAAAATGGCTTGAAACATTCTATTACGTCCTTGTTTTGCAGAACCACCCGCAGAATCTCCCTCAACTATGTAGATTTCACATTTTTCAGGCTCTCTATTTGAACAATCAGCTAATTTTCCTGGAAGTGTAGAGTTCTCAAGAACAGATTTTCTTCTTGTTAATTCTCTAGCTTTACGAGCTGCTTCACGAGCTCTTTGAGCTTGAAGAGTTTTTTCAATAATTGTTCTAGCAAGTTTTGGATTAAACTCTAACCATTCTTGTAATTTTTCTCTTACAACGTCTTGAACAGCACCCATAGCTTCTTGGTTGCCAAGTTTTTCTTTTGTTTGACCTTCGAACTCTGGGTTTCCGATCTTAACAGAAACAATTGCTGTCAGACCTTCTCTAACGTCATCACCTGAAAGATTTTGTTCAGAATCTTTTAAAATTTTGTTAGTTCTAGCATAATCATTTAACACACGAGTAATAGCATTTCTAAACCCTGTTAAGTGAGTTCCGCCATGGTGTGTGTTAATGTTATTCGCAAAAGATAAAATAGATTCGTTATAAGAATCTGTATATTGAATAGCAACTTCAACTGCCATGCCATCAACAGTTTTGTCGATATAAATCGGCTCATCAAATAAAACTGTTTTGTTTTGGTTTAAATATGTTACATAACTTCCAATACCGCCTTCGTAGTGGAAAGTTTCTTCCTTACCAGCTTTTTCATCATGAAGAACGATTTTAAGGCCTTTGTTTAAAAACGCCATTTCTCTAAAACGAGTAGCAATAACATCAACATCGATTTCAGTTGTTTCTGTAAAGATTTCAGGATCTAACCAGAAAGTTGATTTTGTACCGGTTTTAGTTGTAGCAACAGTTTTTTCTACAGGAGCAGTTGGTTCACCTCTTAAGTACTCTTGTTTCCAAACAAAGCCTGCACGAGATACTTCTACAATCATTTTTTCAGAAAGTGCGTTTACAACAGAAGCACCAACACCGTGAAGCCCACCTGATACTTTATAGCCACCATCACCAAACTTACCACCAGCGTGAAGCACTGTATGAACGATTTCAAGAGCAGATTTTCCACTATCAGGTTTAATATCAACAGGAATACCACGACCATTATCTTCAACTGTAACACTGTTGTCTTTGTGAACAGTTACATGAATTTCTGTACAATATCCAGCCAAAGATTCGTCAATTGAGTTATCTACGATTTCGTAGATACAATGGTGTAACCCTCTTTGAGAAGTTGAACCAATATACATCCCAGGACGTAATCTTACAGCTTCTAAACCTTCTAATACACGTATATTACTAGCATCATAATTCTGTGTCATTTATCCCCCTCGAAATTTAAAATCCAGTTATATGAAAAATTATAGCACAAAAAGGTTTAAAAAGCACAAATATTTATTAATATCTCCGATTTTGCACTCTGTTTTTTAAATTTTATAATTATTCTTCTTTTTTCTTGATAAATGCAATTTCATAGCCTAAAATTTCAGCTATCATAAGGGCTTCGTTGTAAGTCAAAGAACCTCTGCGCAATTTATGAGATAAAGAATCAGGTGCACATTTCTTGCCTGTTTTTTCCGTAATCATTGCTGCTAATTCTTTTAACTTTATATCCTCTTGAACTAAGAGTGTTTTTATTTGTTCTTTAACTTGTAATTTCATACACCAATTATACGTTTTTAACAATTAGTTGACAAATTTATCAATTATTGATAATATTCATGATGTTTAAGTCATTTTCTTGAATTAAACATCAATGCGTTTTTTATAAATCTTAATAAAAGGAGAAGTTATGGATAAAAAAGAGAAAGAAAAACTAAGTGGTTTAATAGAAAATTTTACTGACGAATTTTGGACAATAGATTGTCTTATTAGGATGATAAAAGAAATAGTTACGAATGATAATTGGGAAATCAGAGAAGACGATGTGTATTATATTGCAAAAGTCTTAGCTAAAACTTCAAATACACTTGCTGAACAAGTGAAAAATTTGCAATTACAATTACAGCTAAACAAATAGGGTTGTATTTTTCTAAAAATCGGTTAAAATAAGAATACAGGCAAGGGTAGCGGAAATACCCTTACCCGTACCCTAATTAAAGGGTTTGGATCCAAAGAACTATTGATATTAATATCAGTAGTTCTTTTTCGCTGATTTCAATTATCATTTATTACCTCCTTTCTGTCAGCGAAAATCAGCAAAATAATAATCAAAAATCTTTAGCCTGTATTCTATTTTGAATGTACAGGCTGAATAATAACATAAATTGGAAAATATATCAAATATTAGTACAAGTATTCAGGTATCTCAAATACGCTTGTATCAGCACCTTTGTCTACAAATTTTAAATAATAATCTAGCGCAACTTCTTTTGAGTTTTCATAAAATTCTTGAGAAATTAATTCTCTATGCAATTCGGTTCTATCGCCGGAATAATTACCTAGAACACGAGCAAATTCACTAATATTAGCTAAATCTTCACCGCCACCATAAGCTTTTGTCTTAGCATCTGTGCCTGACGGACGAATTTCAATATACTTATCAGTGAATTTAAGATAAGTTCCATCACCTACAAATTTTACATCAGTTAAATTCTCAAAAGATAGCTCTGCAAAAGCATTATGAAGCACTTTTTTAACAGAATCAATATTTGCTTTGCCTTCTCTTATTGCAATTGCTAAAGATAGATAGAACAAATCATTTTTAGTTCTTTGTTTTTCACCTTCAACTTTTGCTTGTTTCAACTTTTCAATATCAGGCTCTGATTCGTTGTAGTAAGAAATATCCTCACGAACATCATATTTAGCGATAATATTACATTCATTAAATATTTCTTCTAAATATTCAGATAATGTTTTATTATCTTCTTCCAATTTAGCAGCAAGAGCAGATGCTACAATAATAGCTTCTGTAGCACTCTTTTCACGCATAGCAATAGCTTTTCTTCCGCTCAAAGATTCGATTAAATCTTCTGAGCCCATAATCATACCGCCGGATTCTTCGCCTGCAAATACTAAACGTGGTTGGACTCCAAGATTAATTTCGTTCCCAAAAACATCATCAACTTTAACTTCATTCTTAGGATTTTCTCTCAGTTGAAGCTCAACTTTTTTCATAATATTAGCAATTTCTTTAAATCCTACAGGAACATTTACGACTTTGATACCATAATGTTTTGCCCATTCATCCCAACTTAAAGCAGAAGCGGTTGTTTTAATCATGAATCTTGGATGATTCTTAAATTTGCCTTGCGCTTTTAATTGTTTTACACGATAATTCATAAGCATTAAGAATGCTTGGTTTGCAGTATAGACAGTTAAGACTCTATTTTCAGCAAGTTTTATGTAAGAAATACCAAAATCTTCTAGCATAGGAATAGCACCAGCTGTTTCAATTTGACAAACTGTTAGCCTATCGTGATCAGGGTCAGTAATTAAAACAACTGTTCCTAAAGGCTTATCAGCAAGTTTTTCTTCGTAATGCAATGATTCAATTACTGGGAAGAATTTTTCGCCATTTGGGCGTTTTGCTAAAACAGTTGCATCTACCGAATAATCATAGAAAACTTTATTTCCTTTTGGATCAGTGTCATATTTCCCTATAGAATGGAAAAAAGGATCTTCTTCAATATTATTCCATTCGTATTTATCAGCGATTTCAAGTTTATCCAGAACTCTCGAAAGTGTTCTGTAAGCACATCCCCCAACACTTTCTATGAATAATTTATGTTCCATTTTTTTTACTGCATCAAGGTTTTGCGCCACACCAGATTTTAAGTATTCGACATATAAATCAATACCGTCATTTAAGCGTGACATAATTTCTTCATCAATAAGTGGATTATTTCTTGCTGCAATCTTAATTTCATAAGTTCCATATTTTTCTGCAATATCAAATATTTCTTGGATTTTATCAACAAATTCTAAAGATTCTTCAGGCAAATACTGACTTCCTTGTGAGTTTAAATCTTTTGTTGCCGTTTTTACTGAAATCCCATGGCTTGAAGTAATATATTCTCCGCCTACTAGATCAAGTTTAAACGCTAAAAAAGAAGCTAGCCAAATTGGAATAGTTTTTCTTTCGACTGAAGTAAGTGTTCTAATCCCTTGTGCTGCTTGAATACGAGCAATTGCATCAAGATATAATTCAGAATTATAACGAACTTCTGAGCCAACAAGTTTACGCACTTCTTTACCTTCGTATTTTTCTCGAGCAACAAGAGCCTTTGCTAAAGTTGCAAGCACAATTCCTACAAGATTAATAGGGAATCTTGTATCTTGAGGATAAAGAATATTTTGTGGGCCACGAATACCAGCTGTAGAAACTTTCGCTTCTTTAGCATATCCTGCAAACCAATCTAGAAGATTTAAGCCTTCCGGATTTTTTTCAGCATCATAAGCTTGCAAGTGTTCACGTTTAAGTGTAAACGTAAACTCATTTTCGTTATCAAAATTCAATAAATTAGCATTTTTTATATAATCAGGTGTTTTTTCAAACACATTTTTAAACAATTCTTGTTCTAAAGCGCAAGTTGCTTCTCTCTTAGTCATAATAATGGTCTCCTTGTAAATAAAATTAATTATAACATGAAAAGAGTTTTTACAATTACGTATACTTTAAAACATTTAGTTTCAGATTAAATTTTACACCTTAACAAGAACTTCATTTTTGTTTAACTCATAAATATATTTTAAACCCTTTAAAGTCAAATACTGGTCTATATAATCAAATCTTCTAATCATATATTCTGATATAAGACGACTATTACCACCAGTTGCTATTATTGTAGCTTTTTCTCCAAGCTCTAATTCGCATTGATGAATTAGCCCTTCTATAGCGCATGCAGAGCCTCTCATTATTCCAGAAAGTATTGCGTTTTCTGTTGAATCACCTATAGCTTTTTCTGATATTCCAGCATTTATTCTTGGTAATTTTGAAGTATTAGAGTTTAAAGTTTTAAATTGCAAATTAAGTCCTGGCATAATAACTCCACCAAGAAAATCGCCATTTTTTGAAATAACATCAAATGTTGTAGCTGTTCCTATATCAACAACAATAGCAGGAAGAGGATATTGAGTCTTAGCAATTTGTGCATTTGCAATTCTATCAATTCCTATTTCTTTTGGATTTTTTAATAATACTTTCATACCAAAATTAGAATTTTGATTGATTAAATAAGAATCGATATCAAATACATTATCACAAGATTTTTTTATTATAGAATTTAATTCCTCTACAACAGAGCCTATAACGCAGTCATCGATTTGAAAATCTTTGCATAAAGTTTTGAAAAGAAGTTCATATTCTTCTTGTGATAAATCTTTATCCGAAGCGAGTCTAAAAGTTTCGACAAGTGCTTCATTGTCAAAAATACCTAAAGTTATATTTGTGTTTCCAATATCAATAGAAAGTAACATTATTTTTCTCCATAATTTACAAGCATTTCATCTAAAATTGATTTCATTTCATAACGATAAGACTGGGGACTCGTAACTTCACAATGTTTACCATAACGCAGTAATCTTGAAAAAAGTTCATCTTTAGCTTCGCCATGATTCGTTATTAAAATATATTCAGGGAATTTATTTTCAGTTTGTTCTTCGTGTTCTCTCATAGAATATCTCTCTGCAAGAGCTCCTGTCACCTTAAATTTAGATGTTAACCCTTGTTCTGCTTCTGCTTTAAAATATTTTCCCAATATCTTTAGCCCAACAAGTCTATCAATTATTACATTTTTTACTTTATTATCATATAAGACTTTAAAACAATTTTTTCCTTTATGAACCACAAAATCTAAAGGTTTACATTTCACCATTTCTTTTGTTCTAAAGAGTAAAAGCACTTCTCTTTCTTCTTCTATTGCGTTATAAAAATACTCTTTAGTTAAATCAAGCGTATCTTTTTCAACTTTGATTATATTTTTGTTAGAAAATTTATTTATTTTATTCAAAAAACTATTTAATTCTTTAATTGGTTTATTGGTTAGCTTTTCAACAGCAGTCATTTGCAATTTTTCAATTAATTCTATATCTCTTTTAGATAAATTTAAGCCAAAAGGAAGTTTTGCAACAAAATATTTATTTTGGATTTTAGGTATATCAATACCACAATATCTACAAGTATTTATATATTTACTTACAACACTATTATTAAAAATAGACTCTTTTTCATTAGCGTTTAACTTTTCTATTAGTTGAGCCATGGTGTAGTCATCTTCTAAAAGTAACTGCAGAGTTTTAATAACCTGCATGCCAGAAATATTTCTTTTTACTAATTCATTAGTCTTCATAAATTTTTCTCATTTCTTTTATTTTTTCAACAATAGTATTTCTGAACTCTGTTGGCGATAAAACAATACATCTAGCACCAAAGGAAAGAACTCTTTGAATTGCTAAGAATTCATTATGATAAGTACCTTCAATTATATACCCTTCATCCGTTTTATCTATTACATCTTCATTAATAGTTAAATCATCTTTATTTATATTTTTAAGTAAAAATGTTATTTTAAAACTTTTGATTTCAAAATTATGTTCTTGCTTCCTTCTTGCAAGAATATTTTTAAGACGTCTTAAATTTAATACAATAGGTCTTTCATTATCGACATTTTGACCATGTAAATAAATTTTATCATTACTATATACAAGTTCCTGAGCAATAACTTGATATCTGCATTCAGACTTCGCATTAGGTTTTTGATAGGTTAAGTCCAATGTATTACGCAATTTACAATCTTCAACAAGCATTTTTATTGTATCGTAATCATAATATTTAAAAATTGATACCCCAATCAACGCTTCTTTACTCTCTTCATCACATAAATGATTAATTATTTTACGGAAAAATTCTTCAAATTCTATCAATAAATAAATATCAGCTTTACGTTTAATATGATTATACACTTTTTTTAATGCTGAAATTTCATTTTTGGTAGTTTTAATAGAAAAAGGATGTTTGGTAAGTATATACCTAAAATCAGTTTTTGCAGATGATCTTGAAATATCACATCCCATAAGCTTAATTGTATTTAAATCAATTCTTAAAATATCATTAGAAGTTTTTTCATCTATTATTTTTAAATCAATAAATGCTCTTCTAATTTCATTAAAAGAACGTGGTTTCGCAATCAAAAGCCCTATTAAAACTAACGCACGCAAACCGGTTAATGATATTTGATTTAATTCTGTTTTATCAGCAGTTTTAAACACTCTTTTCCCCTCAAACTATTGTTTTTCAGATAAATCTGTTAAATATTTTATTGTACTCTCGCAATAATATCTATCTTCAGCAGAAAAAGGAAGAACATCTCCACCAAATTCTTTTCTAACTTTTGCAATAACTTGTTGAACTTTTCCTCTCTGTATACAATCCATTTTAGTAACAATTGTAAAAATTGGCAAATTATAAGCTTGTATCCATTCACGCATTTGATAATCATTTTTTTGTATATCATGACGAGCATCTATAAATTGAATCAATGAAGTAATCTGACTACGATTCAAAAGATATTCCTCCAGATATTTTTGCCATCTTGCTTGTGCTTCTTTAGAAACTTTAGCATATCCATATCCATGTAAATCAGCAATCGTAAATTTATCAGCAAAGTTAAAAAAATTAATTAACCTTGTCTTACCTGGAGTATTTGAAGTTTTAGCAATTTTTTTATTATTTGCAAGAGCATTTATAAAAGAGGATTTTCCCACATTTGAACGACCTAATAACGGAAATTCAGGTAACGAAAAATCCGGACATTGTGATAGCTTTTCAGCACTTATTATAAAATTTGCTTGTAATTGTTTCATATTCTATGATACTTTATGGTTTTCTTCTGATTTTTTTAAACTAGTTCTTTTATTTACTATTGATAAAAATTTGTATAATCTTTCATTATTTACAATAGTAATCTGCGTTTTGTCTTTCAATGAAGTTACATCACAAGATGGTTTATTTTCAAATATATTATTAGTTTGGATACTCACTATTTGTATTATATTTTCTTTTAAAATACTTAATGGTTCTTTTAAAAATGTTTCAAACGTCTTAAATATATTCATATATAATCTACTTCAATCTTGCCAAGAACTATTGTATAATAAAAAAGTTAATAAGTGAATGAGTTTTTAGGAATATTTCATTTTGAAAGATAAAGAAAAAATATTTTTAGAAGGATTTAAATCTTATTTAAGTGTTGAAAAAAATTTTTCCGAACATACACTTAATGCTTATTGTTCAGACATAGTAAGCTACCTTCTTTGGCTTAATGACACAAGTTGTATTGATGTGGATTTTAATAAATTGAGAGAATACCTACATTTTATCCAAAGATTTGATTATAAAAAAACAACTATTGCACGGAAAACCGCATCAATAAGAACATTTTATAAATACCTTTTTAGAGAACGCTACATTGATTCAAATCCTGCAATATCACTATCAGCACCTAAAAAGCCCAAATCATTACCAAAATTTTTGACAACAGATGAAATTGAAAAGATTTTAAACAACATGAAAATAGATACTCCTGCTGGATTTAGAAACAGAGTTATTTTAGAACTACTTTGGGCAACAGGCATGCGTGTATCAGAGTTAAGTAATCTCAATTTTGGCGATTTAAATATTGAAGAAAATGAAATTCGCGTATTTGGTAAAGGAGCTAAGGAACGGATTGTACTAATATCTAATAGAGCAAAGAATTATTTAATCCAATATATTAAAACTGCAAGACGACTTCTTGCTCCTGGATATGATATCGGAGAAATAAACGAAAATTCACCTCTGTTCATAAATAGTACAGGTTTTAGATTACAAAATAAAACAATAAGAAAAGCAATTAATGAAGTTGTGGAAAAAATAGAATTGCCTAAAAAAGTCACTCCACACGTATTTAGACATAGTTTTGCAACACATTTAATAGAAAATGGCGCTGATTTAAGAGTTGTGCAAGAGCTTCTTGGCCATGCCGGAATTTCTAATACACAAATTTACACTCATATATCAATGAAGCATCTCCAAGATGTTTATAATTCAGCACATCCACACGCTTAAAATAATAGGATATTCTTATGCAGAAAATAATAATCGGAAAAACATATAGACACTATAAAGGTAATTACTACAAAATAATTGCTTTAGCAAAACATTCTGAAACACTTGAAGATATGATAGTTTATCAATCAACTAATACTGATGCGACTTGGGTAAGACCTAAATCAATGTGGAATGATATTGTAGATACAAAAAATAACACTTTGAGGTTTACGCTATGCTAACACGTGAAGTCCGTCAATGGCTAGAAAAAGTAGAACGAAAACAATATTCCTATGAAGATGCTATGTACGAGTTTATGAGATTTTCTGCATTTTTAACACGTGAAGAAATGATACAAATAAAAAAAAGAATTGAAGCTTGTTACAATTCTTAATCTTTTGTCAATTTTTGTTAATAAATAGACTTTATATACATGTAAGTAGGTTTTTGTAGGACAATTTATTATCATGGCTTTAAGTTATCCATATAACTTGAATAGTAATCCATATATAAAACAAAATTTTGCTTTTCGTGCGAACAATACAGAAAATCAATCTAGCGCACCTTTAGCAAAACCAATTGAAAGTGTTCAAAAAACTATTGAAAATTCTGTTGATAGTTTTGTCAAAACTATGGATGAAGAAAAGGAGAAAAAATCAAACAAAAAAGCTATTGCAGTTGGCTCCAGCGTACTTGTTCTTACAGGTTTAGTAGCGCTTTTAAATCCCAAATATTCATCTAAATTCGTTGATAAATTAAAGAGTTGGTCTACAAAAGCTGGAGTAAGATTTGAAAAAAACAAAAATGATTATTTAGCAAGTAAATTCCATAAAGGATGCCAAAAAGCCTTAAACTGGGGAATAAGAACTTTAGAATTTTCTAACAATATAAACTCTGCAAAAGATATAGGATTCAAATGGCTTTGCTGTGAGAAAAAAACTTTTGCTAACGTAAAAAATAAAACATTTAGAAAGTTTTTACAAAAAATAGATAGTGGTTTTGTAAAAATCATGTCAAAAGTACATAATGCTATTACTGTTTGGTTTGATAAAATTAGTAAAAAAACTGTATTTTTCAAATACAATAGAGCATCTAAAAAAATGAATGAATTTGAAGCTTTAGCAAAACAATATCGCTCAAAACTCTCTCCTGCTCAGCAAAAAGAACTTGATGCTAAATTGTTAGAAATAACAAAACAAAGACAATTCTTTTCAAAATCTAATACAACAAACAGACTTGCCGAACAAGAAAACCTTATGGGAAATCTTGAACGAGATTTTATGACACAATTCAATGCTTATAGAAAAGGATTTAAAAATAGATGGGTGAATAAAGCTGATCATATAGATAAAAATATGACCTTCTGGGCTGAAAAAATATTAGAGCCAACAAGGAATAGTGTTGAAAAACAAGGTGCTAATGCTGTTGAAAAAATAATAGGCAATGGCAAAGATAAAAAGGGGCTATATGATGATATTTATAATCTACTAAGTGAGAATATAAATGCAGAAGAAAAAGCATTATTAGAAAAAACTATGAATAAAGCAGGTAAAAAATTACGTAAAGCAAACTTTAGTGAATGTGTTGAATATTTTGATAAAAAACGAGATTTAGTACTCGGTGGTGCACCGACTGATATTGTCACAGCAGTAGCAGGTTTAGGCATAAGTGGTGCAGCAATTGCCACAGCAGACTCCAAAGAAGAACGAATATCAAGGGCTCTTACAGGAGGCTTCCCTGTAATAGCTGGTATTGGAGCAAGTATGGCATTTACAGCTATGCTCTTCTCTGGAGTCCAAGGCTTATTACTAGGTGCAGCAACATCTGTTGGATTAAGTAAACTTGGAAGTATTGCAGATAATCTTATTACTGGGAAAAAAGATGAACCTATAAAAAACGATAAAAAACCTACAGAAAACCCTTTTAGACCACAGGAGGTACAGTATGCTTAATTTAGTAGTGCAACAATTGATTGAACTTTATTTTTTAATGTTTCATAATCTTTGTTATTCTCGATTACAAAATCCCAATCTTGAATATTGTCCAAATCAACTTCAGTAACATCATCCTCACCAATAAGCTTGCCTCCACGCGCTTCTCGAATATCTCTATCAGCTTCAATTCTGATAGCTAAAGCCCCAGCTTGCTTAAAAACTTCATATTCATGAAGAATACGTACATCTGTTACAACAATATTACCATCTTGTTCAATGATTTTTTGCAACCAAAAATCAGGAGATTGACTTCTTCCCCAATTTCCTAAATCTATGAGCCCTTGACGATAATTAGACTTATTCTTTTCAATTTCTGCATAAGTTAAATTATGCAATTTGCCATATTCTATTTTAATAATATCACCCATTGCACAACGTCTATAATCAGGCATTTTTTCTAAAAGAATTTTTGCAGCAGTATCTTTGCCTGAATATTGTTTTCCAGAAAAAATAATTATTTTATTTGCCATACTATTCTTTTATTAAATTACCTTTACCAAAGAAATGTAATCTTCCAATTTCATCTGTATAAATTGTTTTAGATTCATTTACACCAGAGCCTGGTAAATAAGTTGCACCTTTTCCAAAACTAGCAGATGGATCCATTTTTCTCTCTTCTGATGTAAATGAAGCTTTTGTTTTAGAAGCAACAGGGACGTCTGTTCTATCTTTAATTACTTTGGTAATATCAGTTTCTACTTCTTTAGAAGATGTTTCAATCTTGGTTTTTACATCTTCTACTTTGCTAACAACTTCTTCTTTAGAGGTATTCAAAGTAGCTTCGCTTTCTGATTTTTTATTCGAGAATTTTAAATCCGCATCATTAACAAAATCTGCTTGAGCTTCGTTCATTTGCATTTTGCGAACAGTAGAATATCCTCCTCTACCTAAAAAATGAGCTCTTCCAATTTCATCTGTATAAATTGGACTTTGTATTTGTTGAACTGTTGTTTCTGCAAAAACTGTTCCAATTGATAAAACAAAAATCATTGCTAATAAAATCGAATATTTTTTTGACATGAATACCTCCTTGGGCTTGTATTTTTATGCTCATATTATAATATAAAACCCAACAAAGAAAAAGTTGCTATTTTAAAATATTTTTTTAAATATAAATTTTAAACTTACTTTATAGCACCAACTAACTCATTTGTAATGTCTTTTCCACCATGTAACACAACACTTTTTGCAAATACATATTCATAACCATCTTTTTGAGCCTTTTTGCTTATTTCAGATTTAATATTTTTTTCAATAGCATTTAATCTATTATTATAATCTCGCTCTAGGGCTTCTTTTTTAGTATTGAACTCTTTCATATATTTATCTTCGATTAATAAAACTTTTGCAGGATCTTTTTCATTAGATATTTCTCCACGAGCATTTACAATAATTTTATCTAATTCATTAATTTTCTTATTATGCTCTTGCTTTAAAAGCTTTACTTGTGAAGAATTACTTACTAATTGTTGTAAATCAACAACTGCAATATTATTAGACGCAAAAGCACAAGATGCTGTACATAAAATAGTACATAATAATAAACTTTTTTTCATATAAAAATCCTCCTTTTTTCTTCTTTATAAAAATTATTTTAAAAAAACTCTATTAGCACTTTAGCTATACCAATTAGACGATTTAATATTGAAAACTATAAAGATTTAAATTAAAATATTAATATGAAAAGAGTGTTAGCTATATGTTTTATTCTGTTTTTTTCTGCAAATCCTTTATTTGCAGAAGAGTCTGATGTACTAATTAAAGAAACATATAAGCTTCAGGGACAAATCGAATATGATGATAACCCAATAGAAACAATATATCTGGATGATGATATTGAAAAACCTCAGGTGAACATCCCAAAGCGTTCTTTGACCTTGCCGATTGGAGCCCTGAACATAACTTCAAATACAAATAGTAAAAGGAGTGCACTAGCAAGGTCATCAGTAAATAGAGGAAGCTTAAAAGATATATTACCACTTAGCGGTAGTGTCTCAGAACAATTTGGCCCAGGTTTTAGCTATGGACAAACTTGGGAACAAGAATTATCTCAATTCGCTCAAATGGAAAACACAACAGCTTTTTTTGTACGCTATGATTCTCCAAGATGGTTTTCATTTACAACCTCTATTAGACAAGCTACAAATCAAGATATTGGAACACAATATAATCTATTCCGTATAGCACCAGAATTTCATATAACAGATAGGCTAACTTTAAAAGATTCTTTTACTAATTATATGGCGCAGACTCGTTACAAAAACGAAGTGACATTAATTTATACTCCAGCATTAAAAAAATATGCTGATTCATTGAAATTTGAGCTTGGAGTTGCTCAAACTTATTATCAAGGTGGACGACAAAGAAACGCTGTTCAATTCAGCACAGGTTTTAAACTATAAAAAAACAATGGCAAATAATAGATTTAGAGAAAAAATACCTAAAAGGGTTGTTAATAAACAAGAAAATAAAACAAAAGGAGTTACAAAACAAAAAAAGAGTAGCTCTAAAGGTTTTTATTATTCATTTTTAACAGTTATATTGTTGTTGTGCTTAGTTCAAATAACAATCAGCGCAGTATTAAATATCTCAAAAGTTATTTCATATAAAGCAAAAATCGTTCAAATTACTAAAACACGTGATGTAGCAAAAGCTTTAAATGAACAATTGAAAGACAATATTAATAATTTTTCTAACGTGACTGGACTAGAAGCAATTGCAAGAAATAACTTAAAAATGTCATCAGAAGATGAAGTTTTAGTTATAATTAATACAAACAAAGATGAAGAAGAGCCAAAAGAAGTTAAACAAAAAAAATGGACTTTTTAGTATATGATTAAAGCAATATTACAAGAAGGATTTGTTCTAAAATCAAAAGGTTATTATAAACACGCTATCGAAGCTTTTTATAAAGCTTTAGAGTTCGATAACACCAGTGCAGAACTTTTGTTAGAAATAGCTGAATTATATTATCTTCTAAATGACGAAGAACGTGCTTTAAACTATATTGAATCTATTTTAGAAAAAAATCCAACCCACATTGAAACCTTAAAACTATTAAAAAACATTTTTATCAACAAACAAGCTTGGGCAGAAGCAATACAAACATCCAAAAATATTTACTCTATTTCACAAACATCAGAAAACCTTACTGAGATTTTTAAATTACTTAATAGACAAGGCAATTTTCAAGAAATATTTGAATATGAAACAATAGAAGAAACCGAAGATATGTTATATGAAAAAGCTTTCGCCAAATTTCTTCTAAATGAACTTTCAGAAGCTATAGAATATATTAATAAAGCGCTTTTATTAAAGACAAACAATAAAAATCTACTACTAAAAGGAAAAATCTTGTATCGAATGAAAAACAAAGACGAGTGCTTACAGATATTAAAAGACCTCGATTTGTCAATCGAAGATGCTGAATTAATGAATTTTATTGGCTTATTAGAACAATATAAATGCAACTTTAAAAAAGCGATAGAGTATTTCTTAAAAGCAGTTAAACTTGACCCAACAAATGATGAATACTATTACAACTGCGCTAGCACCTATTTTAAACTAGGCGATATACTACAAGCAAAAAGATATTATAATTTGGCAATCTCTTACAACCCAGAAAACCCTAATTATCATTTTGCATTAGCTAATTTGTATTATTCAGAAAAACATTATAAAAGAGCTTTAGAAGAACTAGATTATGATTTATTTGAAGCAAAACTATTGAAATCAATAATTTTGTATGACTCTGGATACTTAGCAATTGCAAAAAAAGAAATGGAAAAATTGATTGTAGAACAACCTGATAATGAACTTCTAAAAAAATATCTTGAACGTGTTGAAGAAAATTTAAAAATTTAAATTTGAATTTTTATCTAATCAAAATATTCTGTTTTTTTAATGACTTCATAAATGTCATTTAATCTATCTTTGTCGTGCAAATACCAATACCCAATTAAAACCTCAAACGCAGTCGCTTGTCTATAATCAGCTTGTATTGACCTTCTCGCAACAGGAATAGGAAGGTTTCTTGCTCTTCTTGCAAGCTCTTGTTCATCGTCAGTTAATTCTGACATCAAAAAATTAAGCATTTCTTTTTGAAAAACAGCATTAACTCTATCTGTCGTAATTTTATGTAATAATTTTGAATTAGAAGTTTTATATATTGTATAAGTTCTAACAAAAACTTCCCAAACAGAATCTCCAATATGAGCATAATTTCTTAAAACAAGTTCTTCTTTTATCATAAGTAAAGTATAGCATGGTTTTATTTTGCAATAAAACTAACTAAAAAATTTCACGTGAAATTAATCTATCTTGCATATCTAAAATTTCTAAATGATTTTCAAGCAAAGCTTGACCTAAACCACTATTTGCTTCGTCATAACTATCATTAATATCAATAGCTAAATTATAGTATTTTATAGCTTCTTCAAACTTTTTTTCTTTATAATAAAGAGTTCCAATAAGTGTATATTCAATTTCTTTGTTTTGTGAATATTCAAGCGCTCGTGCAAAAAATTTCAAAGCTTGTTTATTATTTCCTGTAGCTTGCATAATACATCCAAGCCCCCTTAATGCAACACTATTTTGTGGATCTTGCTCTAAAGCTTTTTTGCAATTTGAAAGAGATTCTGCAAAATTATTCTTATCATACTCTTCTTTTGCTTTTTTTAATAAAGACACAAGCTTCATTTTTCCGTTCATTTTACGAAAAAAACCACCTAATTCTTTTAATTTATCTATTTCATGATTTTCCATATATAGCTAAACCTATTCAATTGTATGCATTTTTTCAAAAATACCCTTTTTCTGAACCCAGATTTCAACTTCAAGCTTATTACCTTCTTCAATTAATGAGTTTTTTATTTCCTTAAAAGAATATTCTGATTCTGAAGTTTCGCATAACATAAACATCACAAAATGCCCTTGAATTAGGGTTTGCTTAATATCTTCAATATTCACTTTAAGCTTTGCTAATACCGCTGTAACACTAGCGACTATACCAACTTTATCTGCGCCTGAAACAGTTATAATAATTTTGTTATCGTCCATTTTATGCTCCTTGTTTTTCAAAATGTTTCTTTAAGAATGAAGGCCTATGATATTTAGTTATACCATATTTATCAATAGCTTTTAAGTGTTCAGCTGTCAAATATCCAGCGTTCTTTTTCCAATTGTACATTGGAAACTCATCATGCAACTCCTCCATATATCGGTCTCTTGAAACTTTCGCAAGAATACTCGCTCCAGCTATTGAAGCCGATTTAGAATCACCTTTTATAATAAATTCTTGAGGATATGAATAGTCTTTAATTAATTTATTACCGTCAACTAAGGTTAGTATATTGTCAGAGTTTAACTTTTCTAAAACGCTCACACAAGCTAATTTCATTGCTTTAAGAGATGCGTTAAGAATATTTATATTTTCGATTTCAGCAACTTCAACACATATAATTTCATTAATTGAATTATTTTTTATGATATCAAAAATAGAATCCCTTTTTTTAGGAGTCAATTTTTTTGAATCATTTAAGATTGCTAAGTCATTAATCAAACTTTGCGTAATTTCATTAAAATGAACAGCTGCCGCAAACACTCCACCAGCACCAGGCCCCCGCCCAGCTTCATCTGTGCCAACAATTATTTTATTATATTCAACATCAAAATCAAATAAAGATAACGAATTAGCGTGTTTAATTTCCATGCTTTTTATTTTAGCTTACAATATAGAATTTATCAAATAATATGTGCATAATGCAGAATCCTATGTATAATAAGGGTTTATAAAAAGCTTTAAAAAATTATAGCTTGACTTCAAATTATGAGCATGTATTATAGTAATGTACCCACGGGTGTAAATGAAGTTTTTAGTCGAAATTTTATTTGCAAACGTGAAGATATGCGGGGGTAATTCAGTGGTAGAATGCCTCCTTGCCAAGGAGGATGTCGCGAGTTCGAGCCTCGTCTCCCGCTCCATTTAAAAGACAATAATAGCAAGGTTTTTACACCTTGCTTTTTTAATGCAAAAAATTAATTTTAAATGTTTTATGTAATTTTTATGGACTTGCTTGTTTAGTATAAATAGTAAAACCTTGTAAAACTATGCAAGGTTGAAAAAATATTAATAATTATCCAAACTGTTTACAGCACTTAATTTTTGCTCAAACGAGTTGTGAACATATCTCATGGTAGTTTTGATATTTCTATGATTTAAAATTTCTTGCAAAACAGGGACTGGTGTATTTTTTTCAATAGCTCTACTTGCAAAAGTATGTCTTGTATCATGGAATCTAAAATTAGGTACATTTGCCATTTTACATGCTGTTGTAAATGCTTTATGAATACTTCCATAGCGTGTGCCTGTATCTGGGTTAGTAAAAACGTAATAATTGTTTTCTTTAACCAAGTGGCGATTATATAGAATATTTCTAACTGTTTGATTAATTGGTACATCATTTTTTAAACCATTTTTTGTATTTAAAGCACATAAAAGGTTTTTAGTTAAATCAACACAATCCCAAGTGAGATTTAAAACTTCATTTAAACGCATACCTGTATTTAAAGAAATTAAAGCAATATCTCTAACATGATCGTAAGAATAATTGCGATATCTTTTGATAATTTTTTCTAATTCATTTGCTGATACGTTTAAGTAAGAATAATCATGGTTGCAAAATTTAATAAATCTTTCTTGTTCTTCTGCTGTCATATGTCGTTCAAGTTTATTTACGACTTTTAATTTCTCAACTTTAGCAACAGGATTTTCCTTTGCTTTTTTATTATCAATTGCAATACTAAAAATTTTTGAAAGTACACCTAGTTCACGATTAACAGTAGCTGGAGAAATTCTTTTTATAACAGTTTTGTTTTTAATTTGTTTTTGATAATAAATTTTGCCATTGCGTTCTGATTTATAATTTTCAATTAGTTTTGGCGTGATGTCTTTTATTTGTTTCTTACCCCAAAGTGAGTTAAAAGATTTTGCAATTGGAATAACTGTATCCGTTGATTTTAGGTTAGTTTTTGCATATTTTATGTAATCGTCAATAATCACACTAAAACGTTCTTTGCCGTAATCTTCAATTAAATCAAGACGACCACGTAATAAATCTGTTCTAAATGCTTGCATGTAAGTAATTGCGTCTTTTTCACTGGTTGCTTCTGGTATAGCACGACAGTAACGCTTGCCACGTACCATCATTTCAAAATACCAATGTTTGTTTATTTCATATACACGCATTTATTTTACGCCTTTCTTAATTATATTTTTATTATCACTTCAAACAGAGTAAAAGGCAACGGGGATAAAGGTTTTAGCGTGCAAGATTGGTACAATTTGTACTAAATGACTATGAATAAATTTTAAGAAGTAAAATATAGTAAAAATATTGTAATTGTTACATTCTGAAATAATTAGAAGTGTTATGATATATTATACTTATGAAAAGAGATGGCAGACTATTTAAATTTTTAGTTTTATTAATACAATATGCTGATGATAGAGATGTTGGAAAATTCTTGGCAAATTTTATTCCTGAAATTATTAATGATAGTAGAAAAACATTTGGAATGAGTTATAAAGAAATTTTATTAGATTCATTTTATTATCCAACATTAAAACAAGACAAAAAGATTATTTTGCATTTAAGAGCATTAACATGCAATTTTTATAGTTATTATTTTCACTCTGAATATAATAAAAAGAAAAATCTTGCTAAAATCGAAGTTTTTGCTGATGATTTTATAGCTGTTGATACATCTGATAAACTTGGCAAAATAATAAATGGTTATCAAGGTAGTATTGAAGATGTTAATAAAATTAGTCAAATTGATAAAACATCATTAGAAAAATGTTTAAAAATTCTGATAAATAATTATACTAAAAATCATTTTTATTATGAAATCTATGGCGATACAATAACTAAGATAACAATTGCAGATAAAATTGAGGAAGAAAGCTATAAACTATTAGATACAGAAACTGCAACATGTATTGTAAATGAAGAGAAAAATTTAAAAATTAATTTGCATCAACACATAAAAAATACTTCTTGCGTAGAACTAGACATTGATAGTGAACCACAAAATATAAAGTATTTTATCTCAATCAATGAAAAGATTGTTAATGCACTTAGTAAAATAAATAGACCATGTAAACTGTGTTTACCAATAGAAAATAAAATTAAAATGCGTTCATTATGTAATGATTGCAAGTTGTTATTACGAAATTTAAAAGATTTAAAACAGTTGACTGACAGCAGCATTTATAAAAACTATAATTTTGAAAAAGAAATTTCTGAAATAAAGTTAGAAAATAATGATTATATAAAACTAAGGCAAGATAGAAAAAAACTTATTAATAAAATACTAAAAATTGCAAGTTCAGAAATCTTAGAAGAAACAACAACTCAATTTTATGAATTAGTTAAAGAGATTAAAAACCAAATAGATTCTATATTTCAGACTTAACACACCAAAACTTTTTTGTATCATTTGTAAATGTTTTCTTATTATTTGTAATTATATGGAATATAGCATGTAAACTACAATATAACAAACTAAAAATCTTTTTAGTTGAGTTTTTATAAATACTATTGATACTAAAGAGTAACAATAAAATTATTAAAAATAGATTAAAAAATTAATCTATTTTTTAATGATAATTACTTGTAAAAAGTGAATTTTATTTATGTACGTGTTTTTATATAAGTATGATAAACGCAGAAAACAAAAACACAAAAACAGAAGATTTATTTTTAACATGTTATGAAATGGCAGACATGTTTAAGATAAAAGTTGGTACAATATATTCTTGGATTTCTTATAATCAATTGCCTAAGAATATTTATCGCAAACTAGGTAAGAAACCATTATTTATAAAAGATGAAGTTCTCAAATGGTTTCTTGCAGGAGCAGAATTAAAAAAACGAAATTGTAAAACTTAAAAAAATAACTTTGTTGCAACAAATTATTAATTAACAAATTTTTTAAAACTAAAAAATTAGCAGATATCAAATTATGAATTTAGTTTGATGCACTAATTCTATTGCAAAATTTTATAAAATAATTACTTAACAAAAAAGGAAACAAGAAAATGGAAAATGTAAAAATACAAAAAATTGAAGAAACAGAAAATCAAACTATCAGTACTAATGAAATTGCATTTAGTTATATTTTTAACGAATATTTAAAAAACAACGATTTTATTGAAGAAAAAGATTTCGCTAAAGAAATTCAAAATTTATCATTAGGCAATAATAAAAATATTCTAAAAATAGCTAAAGTTTTGATAACTTATACTGAAAAAAATTATAAGATAGAACCTGATAGCCCGTTAATTGGTAATATACTAGCACGTGAAGATGTAAATATTAAAAAGACACAAGCTAATAAATATATTGCAGTTTACAAATATTGTAGCAGTAAACATATAGATGAAAAGTCAACTGAAAAAAGATTAAAATTAGGTATTGAAAAACTGTATTTAATTACAAAACTTGAAGATAAAGACTTTCAAGAAAAACTGGAAGAATTTGTTTCAGTCGAAAAATTAAATGTTAATGAATTGGATAAACTAATAAAAATACAAAACAAAACATCAAAAATTTTAGATTTATCTGATAAATTTAACAAGTTTAAAATGCAAAACGATAGTTAAACTCTTTATAAAACAATTAGCTATAAAAGTGGTAAAAATTAATCGGACAATAAAATTGATTAAGAAGTTTATTTAGATAAACATAAAGTATTTAATTGTATATAAGTATTAATAATATTTAAAAAACAATTTTTTATTTTTTTTAAGCACCGCCCCCTAAAGGTGCGGCGCCCAATTTGAGAGTTAGGCTAATTGTTATTACTGAACCACCAAACAAAGTTTGCAGTAAAAATGCTCTCACATAATTATATTAATCAACAGAAAGGAAAAGCTATGACTATTAAAGATAATTTTAAAAGTTTTGAATCATTAGATAAAACACTCAAATTATTAGACGTATCATTAGAAGAAATGCAACAAGCAATTAATAAAGGATATAGAAGATATAAAACTTTCAAAAATGGTAAATTCCGTTGGATTGAAGAACCTAATGATGAATTAAAAATAATACAGCAAAAAATATTATTATACTTACAAAACAATTTAGAATGTCCAACTTATTGCACAGCAGGTTTTAAAGGACAAAACAATATTAAAAATGCTGAAAAGCATAGAAACAAACGCGAAGTATTAACCATGGACATATCACATTATTTTCCTAATACACAAGAAAAGTATGTGCGTAAAATTTTTAGTGAATTTATTGGAGTAGATGATAATGTTTTAAATTTATTAGTTAAAATAACAACTTTTAATGGATATCTGCCAACAGGAGCAGCAACAAGCACAATTTTGTCTTGTTTTGTTCATAAAGAGATTTTTGATAATATCTTTAAAAAAATGAAAAGTTTAGATATTGATATGACTGTTTATGTAGATGACATTACTCTTTCTACTCATAAACATATTAGTAATTGGGTTATATCGCATATAAATAATTCATTACAAAGCCATGGCTTATTTCTGAAAAAGTCAAAAATTAAAAGATACGGATATAAACATGCCGTTGTAACTGGAGTTCATATTGCACAAAGCGGTAAAATGTCTGCTCCGTTCAAGATTGGACATTCTGCTATATGTGCTTTATGTGATAAAGATTTAAAACAAATGTCTTTAACAGAATTAAGAAAAATTATAGTTAAAATTAGTTATATTCAACAATTTAATCCTTTAAAAATGATTAAAGTAAAAAAACAAGCAATAAAGCAATTAAAAAAGCTTCAAAAAATATCTGCTAACAAAAACGAAAGAATTTAAATATGGCACATTATGTAAGAGTAAAAATCGGAAGAAGAACTATTATACTTTGGAATGGACTTGTTCCATTATTTGAAATGCGTGATACTGGGGAAAAAGCTCTAGACTCATTATTTTTGCCAAGATTAAGAAAAGCTTTATCTGCAAAAAAGAAAGAAATAACTCGTGCTGAAAAAAGTAATTTAGATTATTTAGGAAATTATACACCTAAATTATTGAGGCAAATGGTAAGATATAAGTTTAATAAATTTCTTGATAGTATTGACAGAACTGAAGTTGCAAAAAAATCAAATAAAAAAATATATTAAAAACTACCTACGGAGAGGGGTAGGGAAAAGATGCCAATGTTTTCAGCCCACTATTTTGGCATCTTTTCTTTTTATAAAATTCTCTCGTATTGACAGTTATAAGCGAGTTTATCAAGCGTAATTGTTAATTGATAAACAAGTCGTTAATTTAATCAAAAACGCTTTATTATACTATGTTTATGTCTTGCATTTAATTAGTTAACAGACAAACTAAAATGCTCATATAAATCAAAACAAAAATTACACAATTTTTTGTATTATTTAAAAAATTATTTATTATCTTAACAACTTTCCAATATCTCAAATCTACAATATTTTTACTATTTCTAAATGTCTTTACAAATACTTTTAATGCTTGTTGTCGCTTGTATGCATTTATCCTAATAACATTACTCATGAATAAATTATAAATTCAGGTAAATCAATTGTAACGGCATTTAAAAATAGGAATCATAAAATATAGTTTTTGAAAAGAAACAAAAAACTAAACAACCGGCATGGAAGTATTTTTAAAAAGTGAATTTTAAAATTGTACATAACAGTTATAAAAATTTAATAAGTATTGGTCTTAAAAGCTTAACATTGTAAAGCTAGTAAGCAATTTTTTAAAAGAAAAATACTTTATATAAATATAAGGGGAATTAAGTACATTTATGGGAATACAAAAATTAGGAATAGAAATAGCTGAAAATATTGTTAAATCATCTAGAAAAGCAATTTCACAAGGTGAAAGTATTGGCTTTGCTAGATTAAAAGGTTTATTTACTTCTGGCCAAAATTATAGGTGTTATGATGAATTATTGTTGAATGCAAAAAATAAAATTATGGGTAATATCCCAAAAGAAATTATTGATATAATAACAAAATTAAATCCAACAACAAAGAGTGAAGCTATTAAATCAGCCCAAAATGCTTTTGGAAATATTGCAAAAACATTAAAAGAAGTTGAACTTGTAGAAATTAACGCTTTAAAAAACATGGCAACTAAAGAAGATGAAATTCATTTTTTATTGAAAGAATTATTTTCAGGATTAAAATTAAATGGAATATCTGATGGTAGTGTTAAAGTTATACAAAAAGCAAATGAGAATTTTTCAAAAACAATTAGTGCTATTTTGCAAACAAATTGTAAAACAAGTTTAGAATTTATTGGAAATGGTCAATTTGGTAATGCTTATAAATTAAGTCTATTAGATGAAGCTGGAAATAGTATTATTCATAGCAGAGTTATTAAAGTATTTAAAGATGATTTGTTAAACGCTGAATTAGCAGCGTTGAAACATCAAAAAGTTAAAGAATTACTTTTAAAGTATACAGATGATGAACTTTTTGAAATTTATAAAACGATACCAACTAAACAAACTTCGAAAATAAAATTTGCTTTTAAAGTTTCTGATGAACAAAAAAAACGAACTTTTTTAAGTCAAATGTTAAACCAACGTGGTATTTATGGAGAAATGAATGTCGATAATCTACAAAAAGATTTTTTAAAACAGTTAAAAGAAATGAAAGATACGCATGGCTTATATGCAGAAGCTAATAGCACTTTTAGACTGAAAAATATTTTGGGACATAATATTTCAAAAACAAATGCTGTGAATACAGATATGTACGATTTAGACATTGGATATTCTATTTCGCAATTTTCAGACGATTTGCTACCCAAAACAACAAGTAAAATAAGTTTTGAACGTCTAGGTCTAGATTATGGAGATGAAAAAACTGCAAATTATGTAGCTAATAGATTAATAGATTTTGGTGGAATAACTAAAACTACAGAAGATTTAGTTGATAAAATCACTTTAAGATATTATAAAAAAATAATGAATAGAAACAATAAAAATGAGCAATTAGAGTTGATAAGAAGATTAAAACAATTAATTCAAAATCCAAAAACTCCACATAGAGAAAAAATAAAAAAAGCTGTTGATTTAGCAGAATACAGTATTGTGCGTGGTAAATAAATGCACATTAAAAAAATATTTAAATATATAATAGCTTTAAATTAATTTTTTAAAACTTCTTTGATTAAAATTAAACGATTTGTTAGAGAATCCGATTTATAAAAAATTTTTCATTAGTTTTTTAAGTTAATTGTCTTTTTTTATTTTGCCAATATTCTTTATTGCGTTGATATCTCTCATTTTCTTTGCACTTATCTTTTGTAATTCTATTTATTTCATTTGCATGTCTATCTTTTTCTTGTTCTAATTTTTTATCAATTTCTGCTTTATCCATGGCTTACCTCATTTTATTTTAATAAAAACAGTTAAGGCTAAAACTCAAGGTATATCATAATAACGACCGTTTAAACTTTCTTCATCAATAACGCAAAAACGGGTGATTTTTACTTTATGGGTTGTGATAATAAAAATATGGAAATGACGTTTTTACGATATAGCACAATTTTTAGATAAGAAAGGCAGGTAATCATGGCAACATATTCATATTTAAGAGTAAGCACAATTGACCAAAACACAGAGAAAAACAAACTTGATGTTTTAAAGTTTGCTAATGAAAAAAAACTCGGAAATGTTGAGTTTGTAGAAGAACAAATAAGTGGTAAATCAAATTTTAAAAATAGACAGCTAGGTGTTTTATTAGAAAAAATGGAAAAGGGTGACGTTTTGATTGTTCCTGAACTTTCAAGAATTGCAAGGTCTATTACACAAATATTTGAGGTAATTGATATAACTAAACAAAAAGGCATAACTTTGTATTCTATCAAGGAAGATTTTTCAAACAATGATAAAAGTATTACATCAACAGTTACAACAACAATATTTGCACTTGTAGCTCAAATTGAGAGAGATTTAATCAGTTTGAGAACAATTGAAGCACTACAAGCTAAAAAAGCAGACGGAAAGAAATTAGGCAGACCGACTGGCAGAGGCAAATCAAAACTTGATGAACATATTGAGGAAATTTTAAAGCTAGTAGATTTACAAGTCCCTAAAACAATAATAGCTAGACAATACAACACCTCCGTTGCCAACCTCCACAGATTTCTGAAAGGTTGTTAATATTTCATTAACAACCTTAACATTATTGTATATATTATTAATCTTTCTGATAAAATATAATGTAATGGAAGCAAGATAATAATTTTTTATTATCAGATTGGGATAATATATTGCAAGATATTGACATTAAAAAAATAATTGAAGAAGACGAATATTTAGTAGAAAGACAAGATCCAACACAATCTGAACGTGAATTATTTTTAAAAGAAGCTGGTTTTGCCTGTTGCTTGTGTGGGAAAGATTTAAGGAATCATTCCGATGAAAAACAAACTAGATTATATGAAATAGCTCATATATATCCTAACAGACCAACAAAAGAGCAATACGTTGAATTAAATGGTGTTGAACGATTGGGAATTAATTCAGAAACCTTTGAAAACAAAATTGCGTTGTGCAGAGATTGTCATAAAATCCAAGATCATCATACTAAAAGAGAAGAATATATAAAATTATTAAATATTAAAAAAAGATATCTGACAAAAACAAGATTATTAGAAAGTACTTTTTCACTAGGTTTAGAAAAAGAAATTGCATATATTGTTGAAAAGATAATAAATATTGACGAAGACAAATTTGTTTCATTATCAGAAGAACCTGTAAAATTAACAAGGAAATTTTTACCCAAAGAATATTTATTAAAATCAAGCATTCAAGGGTATGTAATGGATTATTACACTTATATTAGAGAACTGTTTAAATCAATAGATGGAAAAAATGATTTTCAATTTGAAATTTTATGTCTGCAAATAAAAGCGTGTTATAAAAAAATGAGTAAAATATCATCAAATAAAGAAGATGTATTTAATAGTATCGTTGATTGGATAAAAAAACAAACTGGTTCAGAATCAGAAGATGCTTGTAGAGTAGTTGTAGCTTTTTTTGTTCAAAACTGTGAGGTTTTTGATGAAATTACCGAATAAAATTATATCTTATAAAGAAAGTGTTATTTCAAAAATGCCACCGATATTGAAATTTTTAGATAAATCTGATAAATCAATTTTGGATACATATAAACAAGTTAAGCATTTATTTAATAATGTTCAAGATTTTATTGATACTTTAGATTGTTTATTTGCACTAAATAAAATATCAATAACAGAAAAAGAGGAATTACATTATGTTAAAAGAAATATATTGTAAAAAATTTCATCAAAAAACTATAAAATTTAATGATGGTTTAAACGTTGTATTAGGTACAGAAACCGGTAATAATTCTATCGGTAAGTCAACCTTTTTATTAATAATTGATTTTGTATTTGGTGGCATGACATATACAAAATCTACAGATATTAGTAATAATATTGGAAATCACGATATATTTTTTACTTTTGAATTTAACAATAAATTATTTAGATTTTGCCGTAATAATTTAGACTCTGATATCGTATGGCAATGTGATGAAAAATATAATAAATTAACAAATATATCATTAAATAATTTCAATAATTGGTTAGCCGAGAAATATGAAATGCAGTTATTAGATTTAACATTTAGAGAAGCTATCAGCAGATATATAAGAGTTTATGGTAAAAAAAATTGTAATGAAAATAAACCGCTAGAAGCTTTTGAAAGCGAAAAAGCAGAAAGTGCTATGTATGCATTATTAAAAATATTTGATAAATATTCTTTAATTAAAGATGCGACTAATAACGCTAAGTTAGCAGATGCAACGCAAAAAGCATATTTAAAAGCTCAAAAATATAATTTAATAGATAATATAAAGAAAACTGATTTTAATAAGAATAATAAACGTATAAAACAAGCACAAATAGAATTAAATCTATTAATTGCAAATCTTGATAATAGCTTAATAGGTACAGATTTAGCACTATCAGAAGAAGCTCTTTCAATAAAGAATACCTTAACAAAATTAAGACGTTCTAAAGGTTTCTTGAAAACTAAATATAATATTATTGAAGATAATGGAAATTATAATTTTTCTAGCACAAGTAATTCATTTGATGAATTAAGAAAATTCTTCCCAAATTCTAATATTGCAAAAATAGAATCCATCGAAAACTTTCATAACAAAATTGCTCTTATTTTTAAAGAAGAACTACAAGAAGAAAAAGAAATTTTAAAAAAGGATTTACAAGAATATGATAATTTAATTATGAATTATGAGAAAAAATTAAATGAAATTTTGCAAAACAATAATATTTCCAAAAACATTTTATTTAAACATTCTAACTTACTAAAAGAAATTGAAGAATTGCAAAAACAAAATAATGCTTACGAAAAAAGCATTGTTTTGAAAGATGAAAAAAAACACACAAAAGAATTATTGGATGATTTAAAGATAAAACAATTTTCTAGTTTGCAACAAACATTAAATAACAAAATGAAATATTTTAATGATTTTATTTATTCTGGTTCTTGTAATGCTCCTGAATTGTGCTTTAAAACTAATAGTTATGTGTTTTATACCCCAGATGACACAGGTACAGGTATTGCTTGTAAGGGGCTCGTATTATTTGATTTATCTGTTTTAAATTCTACTAAATTACCAATATTAGCTCATGATTCTGTTATTTTGAAACAAATATCAGATGAAGCAATCGAAAAAATATTAGAATTATATATACAATCTAATAAACAAATATTTATTGCATTTGATAAACGAGATTCATATACTGAAAAAGCTCAAAAAATATTATCAGAAAGTGCCGTATTAAAACTTGCTCCAAATGGTAAAGAATTATTTGGCAAATCTTGGGGATAAATATTTATGCAGATTTTAATTGAATTTTATAACCTAAACCATTAATCAATTTCAATGTTGTACTAAGTTTAGGCTGAACTTTTCCATTTAAAATATCTGATAAATTGCTTCTATCAATATCTAATTCTTTTGCTAAAGCAGATATTGCACCACGACCACGAGCTTTTACAACATGTTGTAATGAACGAATAAAAGCATCAATATTTCCATCTTTTGCAAATTCTTCTAAAGATGTTTCAAGATAAATTCTTTGATAATCTTTATCTTTTAAATGTTCTTGCATCAAATCATCATGACTAATAGAACTAGCCATAACTTTATCCATATCTAAATTTAATTCATCATTAAATTCTGTCATCTTTTATTCCTTTCAATAAAATCTTGTAAATATTTTTCGGCTTGTTTTATAACTCGTTTTTGGTCTGACTTATCACTACCTGCGACAATTATTATAACTACATTTGTTAAATCTCTATAATAAACTCTATATCCTTTACCAATAAAAAATCTTAGTTCAGATAATAAGCTATTAGATAGTTTTTTATGATCACCATATAATCCGTCTTGTATTCTTTCAATTCTATTTTCTACAATAGCTTTTGTTTTATAATCTAAAGAATCAAGCCATTCGTCATAAGGACAACGACCGTCAATAGTTTTGTAGTAAATAATTTTCTTTAAGTGTGCATTTTCAGTCATATTATTACCTATTTATATTGTAGGGTATAGCCGACAAAAAATCAAGAGGTATATTTAGAAATTTTATGTAATATTTATGGACTGGTATGTAATTTTATGTAGTTTTTTAATGTTTTATTATTCTTGCACATGTAATTCAAATGCAAGTATAGTAATGTTTTAACTATTTTAGTCATAGTGCTAAATCGTGTTGCCAAGGAGGATGTCGCGAGTTCGAGCCTCGTCTCCCGCTCCATAATAAGCCGTTGGACTTTAGTTCCATCGGCTTATTTTGTTAGGTAGATACTGGCGAGAACGAGACCTTTGCGAGTTCGGCGGATTTGCGGACGGACGAGGGGTAAATATTTTTGCCTAGTAGTAAAACTACAAGCTCAACGACGTCCGGATAGCGAGAATATCGAGTTTGTTAGAACCGTAGGTTCGTAAACGAGACTATTCGAGCGTGGAGCAAATCCAAGACGAGCCTCGTCTCCCGCTCCATAAAGAAGAGTCCATCAAAGGGCTCTTTTTATTGCATTTCAGCCTGATTTAGATTAGCGAAAATTTAATAAAATTAGTTCTACTGATTAACAAGTTCTTTCTCTTCAACTTTCTCAGTTTCTTTTACTGCAATTTTTTCTTTTGCACGATTTTTATATTTGTTTTTGAAGTAAATATAGATTTCTGAAACTGCTATAACACCAACAAATATAAAGAAAATGTCTTCAAAGTCTTTTGTTAAAAACTTATGATTGTACTTTAACCAAGCACCAAGCCAACCTATTGCAATCCAAGATACAATGTATAAAGTCGGAAGTTCGGAGCTTAAGTGTTGAATTACATCCCAAAACTTAAATTTTGTAAGACGAATTGAAAGCAAGTGAGCGACACTAATAGCAATTGCAATTATATTCATATAAATTGCTAAAATAACTGGGTTTTGTTGATGATAAACAACAGGATTCATCAAAATTAGCCACATATTTTTGCCTACTGCGTCAAAAGCTGCCCAAGCAAGTAAAAATATTGGCAAAGATATGCCTAATAAGTATAAGTAAAAAGTATCTAAATTATGACAGCGTTTTAAAGCTTTTCCGAATAACCAACCAACAACGGGATATATAATCCAATTACTGAAAGAGAAACATACATAATCAGAAATTGTAAAGTTTTTAATTGGAATTAATAGCCCAACAAATGAATAATAGAATTTATCAGGAGTAAGTTTTACTGTAATTTCATTAGTGCAAAAAGCACCAATTACAGTGATACAAAGAGTTACAATAAATATTGTAAGATTCGACCATTTCAAGTATTTGATTAATGCAAAAAACAAGAATGCTAAGCCAGCAAATTGCAGAATATCACAACTTAAAAGCATTAGAAATTTATCATTTGTCATAATACTACCAAACATTGGATAATTCCCTGTAACCATCCAAGGTAATATTTCACGCAAGAAG
>JAFUMP010000025.1 GCA_017482685.1 bacterium
ACAGCTTCAAAGCGACTGCTGTTTGACCGTAGGGAGTTCAGTCGCTCGGGTTGAGCGTTACTTTTGATTAGCGAACGGAAATAAAGCTCGGAGAGGTTTTTTGCGGTACTTTTTTGCCGGAACAAAAAAGTACCAATTAAATTTATTAAAATACCCATAATAAATATTATGTAAAATGTTAAAACATTTTTGGAAGAAGAATTTGTGTACTATTCTTCTTCCAAGCTCAATACTGCCATGAATGCTTCTTGTGGAACTTCCACTCTACCGATAGCTTTCATACGTTTTTTACCTTTTTTCTGTTTTTCTAAAAGCTTACGTTTACGAGAAATATCACCACCATAACATTTATCAAGCACGCTTTTTCTGAGCGCTTTAATATTTGTTCTGGCGATTACTCTTCCGCCAATCGCAGCTTGAATAGGAACTTCAAACATCTGTCTTGGAATA
This sequence comes from bacterium, assembly GCA_017482685.1. Taxonomy (GTDB): domain Bacteria; phylum Cyanobacteriota; class Vampirovibrionia; order Gastranaerophilales; family Gastranaerophilaceae; genus CAG-196. The sequence continues at coordinate 451 of JAFUMP010000025.1, forward strand.
ATAGTTTTTAATTTTTCGGTCAATTTTTGTCCGATATAATAAGCATTGTCTTCGTGACAAATAACAGAAAGTGCGTCTACTACCTCTCCAGCAAGCATTACATCAAGTTTAATAAGTTTAGAGCGTTTATAATCTTCAAATTCATAATCCAAGCTTGCGTAGCCTTTTGTTCTTGATTTCAATTGGTCATAGAAGTCTGTAATAACTTCGCTTAAAGGAATATGATAAATCAAATCCACACGAACTTTATCAAGATAATTCATATTAATAAAGATACCACGCTTAGTTTGACATAAATCCATCAAAGTTCCTACGTATTCATTCGGAGTAATTAAAGAAACTCTTACATAAGGCTCTTCAATATATTCTCTATACTGTGCTCCTGGAAGATTTGCAGGGTTATCGATTTCTACAACTTCTCCATTTGTTTTATGCACTTTATAAACAACCGAAGGTGCTGTTGTTACGATTGATAAGTCATATTCACGTTCTAATCTTTCTTGAGCAATTTCCATGTGTAACATTCCCAAGAAACCACAACGGAAACCAAAGCCAAGCGCAGATGATGTTTCTGGCTCAAATGTAATTGAACTATCAGAAAGCTTTAATTTTTCTAATGCTTCTTTTAATTCATGATAATCTTCATTATCCACAGGATAAAGTCCTGAAAATACCATTGGCAAAGCTTCTTTATATCCAGGAAGAGGCTCATTAGATGGGTTTTCTACATTAGTAACCGTATCACCAACAAAGCGTGTAATTTCTTTAATCGAACCTGCAAAATATCCTACATCACCGCATACAAGTTCATTAACTTGAACCCTATTTGGAGTCAGATATCCAAGCTCCACTATTTCGTATTCTTTGCCAGAAGCCATGAAGCGGACTTTATCACCAAGCTTCATTTTTCCATCCATAATCTTAAAGAAACAAAGAGTTCCTAAATATGGATCATAAGCACTATCAAAGACTAACGCTCTAAGCGGTTTTTCAGTTGTATCAACTGGAGGTGGAACAAATTCAACAATCGCTTCTAAAACATCACCAATTCCCAAACCAGTTTTAGCGGAAACTGGAATTGCCATAGATGTATCAATGCCTAAAATTTCTTCAATTTCTGCTTTAACTCTTTCCACATCAGCTGAAGGCAAATCAATTTTATTGATTACTGGAATTATCTCTAAATTTTGCTCAATTGCCATATAAACATTCGCCAAAGTTTGAGCTTCTACACCTTGAGTAGCGTCAACTATTAAAAGCGCACCTTCACAAGCTGCAAGAGAGCGAGATACTTCGTAAGAGAAATCAACGTGACCTGGAGTGTCAATAAGGTTGAAGATATAATCTTCACCATTTTTCGCTTTATAATTCATTCTCGCTGCGTTTAATTTTATTGTGATACCACGTTCACGCTCGATATCCATAGTATCAAGTAACTGTGCTTGCATATCCCTTTCAGCAATTGTCCCTGTTGCTTCTAGCAATCTATCTGCAAGAGTAGATTTCCCGTGGTCAATATGCGCTATTATACAAAAGTTTCTAACATTATTCCTGTGCATTATTTTCTGTTTCCATTTCTATATTTGTGTCAATTATTTCGGCTTCCGATCTTAATTCCGGTGCAACTTTTTCTATTTTATCATCTTTTTCAAAAATTTGTTTAATTTTATATTTTAAAGATTTTTTATAAGCTTCATCTTCTTTTATTAACTCTTCAATAGTTGTTGCTGTACTATCTTCTAGTTGTTCAGGAAGTGAGTTGACATAATCAATAGCATTTTGGTATTCTGTTTGACCAGCTAGCCACTTAAATGATTTTACTAAAGTTAAAGGTTTTGCAACATCACCTCTTACTACGATTTGGAATTTAGTTGCAGCATTATCAACATAAGAATTTGCAAAGCTCGGTAATGATTCTAATTCTTCTTCTGGAACCATTTCACAGAAAATTGAAAACGCTTTTGCTGTTACAATATTTAAACTTGCCGCATTACTTAATAAATTCGCTGGATTAATCGCACCTAAAGGCCCAAGAAGGTTTGAAACAAGAGAAGCCATTCTTGCACGAACTTTCATATCAGCGTAATTTCTCAATAAATCAAAATCCCCAAATATATGTAAGCTCAAAATATCGCCTAATGAAGTTATTGGCTCAATATGACAAATTCCGTCATCAAAAGTTAGGCTTCCATTTAATTCAGAAAAATGAGTAGTATCAATTGTCAAAAGTCCGCTAATTATTCCACCAAGAGCTGTTTGGAAAAATTGTGATTCTCTAATATTTTCAGCTAAAATCAAGTTTTCTAATTTAGCAAATGGCCCAAATTGTCCGTCTTTTACTGCAAAATTAACATTACCTTTTAGACTTCTCATTTGCTCTTCTAAAGTAGCACCGCTTAAAGTAATATCAGCAGTGAAATCAGCCGTTCCGCTTAGAGTATCTTTCATTCCGCAAGCGTTACGCATTGCTTTATCGACATCAACGTTTTTACCTTTTACATCAATATCCATAAACATTGTAAGAAGATTTACTGCAATATTTCCAGTAACATTACCGTTAAAAGCATTAGTTCTTAAATTATGCAAACGGAAAATATTATTTCTCATTGAAATTCTTGAAACTGTGTTTCTTAAATCAATGTTTCCTGTAATAATTCTTGCAAAATCAATTCTTCCGTTATGGATAACTACAGGAATATCAGCAGGAGCTGATGTTTTCGCTGGAGCTTGATTGTTAGCTGGCATGTACTTCATCGCTCTTTCAGCAACCATAAGAACTCTATCTAAATTAAAGTATCTTGAAGAAACATTTGTATTCAAAATATTAAACACTGAAGATGGTAATAAGCTGAATGTTGTTTTGTTTTGAATATCAGACCCGTTCAAGATTAAATCTTCAACAACAATATCTGCTTCATGACCCCTAAATCTTAAATCTAATTTTCTCAAATCAGTTATTAATTCTGGAATAGAAAGGTTTTTAATCTCAAATCCGCCACGCATTCTTGGAGAAGAAGTTTCTCCAAAAATATAAGCTTTTCCATCAAGCTGGTAGCTTGAATCAGGAAATGCGTAGATTTTTCCATGCATAGTTTTTGGAATCATAATTTTTATTAAATTAATTCTATTGCCTTCAATTGTTCCATCAACATCAGAAATAGCATCATAAGTAATAATTTCCTTACCTTTTTCATCAACGGTTACATTTCTGATGCTAAGACCTGTGTTTTTAATCTTAATTCTATTAGCTTTAAAATCAACCACCGCTTGAAGTGCAGTATCTTTATCTTTTAATTCATCATAATCAACTGGCGTAATAAAATTATATCTATCAGCTAAAGCTTGAGCAAAAAGAGTTTGTTTTTTGCCATCACCATCAAAAGATAATTTTACAGGGATTGAGCCCGCTGAATGTATAAACGGTTTAAATTCTTTTCCAATCAATTTAACTAAATCATCAGTCGCAACATTACCTTTTGCATTAAAAGTAATTGATTTTAGTTTTTCAAAATCAAGAACTTCTCCTGAATAAGTAATAGTAGATTTATCATTAAAGTTTATTTTGTTTTCTTTAATAATTATATTTTTATTTCCGATTTCAAGTTCAAAAAGCGGAGCTGAAATTAAAGATTTTGTCTTAGGTAAATTCAATGCAAAATTTTCATTTTTTAAATTACCCTTTATTTCTTTAGAATTAACATAAAATTCACCAAAGAAAGCTTTGTCTTGAACACTAAAATTACCTGCTTTATCTCCGATATTTAAATTATCAAGTCCAACAATTGCTGTTGCAACGGCATTTTTTAGTTTGCCGTTTAAGCCGAGATTAAGTGTTGCATCACCAGATTTAAAGTTATAAGCATTTCTAGCTTGTTTTGGTGCAAAAGCATTGAATAAAACAGGTAATGGAACTTTATTAGCATCTATATGAATATCGGCTACAGATTTCTCATCAATCTTACCATTAATATCTACCTTTGATTCGTTTACAAATAAGCTTGAATCTTTTATATCCAAAACATTATTATCTAAAATCAAATTAATATTTGCATCAGTAAGAACTTTTCCAATCCCTCTTACGTTCAATCCACCGTTTTTAATAATCACAGAACCTTTTGAGCGGAGTTTTTTGAAGTTAGTTTTAATATTACAATCGGCTGTAAGTCCACCTGTGGCAGTTATTCTATCTAATTCATTATAAATAGATAACGAATCTAAGAATGCTTTACCTAAAATCAACATATCGTTAAATTTGATTTCAGCTGTTTTAATTGCCATATCCATTTTTGGATGACTTGTATAATTTAATTTCCCTAAAAGTGTTATATTTTGGTCTTTTGCGGGGTAAATGTTTGTGTCTAGTTCGATAGTTTTACCGAAAGTTTTTGCTCTTAAATATGATTCTGGCAAAACTAAATGAGAAACTTTCATTGTAATATTTTCAACATTAAAGTAGCCGTAAGAATTCAAATCTTTATTAACACGTAATTTTGTATCTAAATTAGCTTTCAAATCATATTTGCGATACATTTCAACAGGATTAATGAAAGGAATATCAATTCTTTCAGCAGGGTCGTCTTCTTTATCCAAAGCCGGAGCAGGAGGTGGAAGGAATGTATTAATATTTACATTTGCAGTAACATTTTTGTTTTCATCACTAAATAATTCTGCGTTAGTTCTTAGCTTAGCTCTTTTTCCATTGAAATATCCTGCAACAAGCTCTTCACCTGTAAGTTTTAAATAATGATTTGATTTTAAATCATTAACTAAAACTTTATAACTATTCAGTTTGACATTTGGAACTTTAATTCTTATCCACGCTGGATTAAACCAAGATTTTTCTTCAGTTGTTTGACCTTGCTGTTCAAGTTTTTGTTCTTTTCCTTTGTTTAAAATATCTTCTACAAGTTGCATAACCTTGAATTGCTCGTCTGCAATTTCAAGATTTACAAAAGGCTTATCAATTTCTAGACAAGAAATTTTTGCAGTTAATACAAATAAACTTGGTAGAGCTAGTCGAGTTTTAAAGCTATCAGCAGAAAATAAAACGGATTCGTCTGGAAGTCTAACAATTATATTATCAGCTTTAACTCCAGCTCCTAAAAGGGGTGTTGTAATAATCTTTGCATTTTCAAAATCAATTGAAAGATTTGCTTGTTCTTTTGCTATTTTTTGGATTTCTGGCTTAAATTTATTAATGTCTATAGCATTTGGCAAGACAAATAAAAAGCTTAAATAAGTCAAAACAGCAACGCCTAAAGCGCTAAATCCAAAAATTTTCCAATTTTTATTCATATACACAGTCCCCTTTTTAAGAATATTTTATCACAAAAAATCATGCCAAAATTATTAAAATTGTTACATTTACGCCTTTTTGTAACAATTTTTAATAAACTTGACATGTTTTTGTTATAATAGGAAAACGATGTCGAAATATATTAATTTATTAAGATAAGATGAGTAAAGGAAAAGAGACTATGAAGAAATTTTTATGGATGTTACTAGCTATGTTTATGAGCTTGCAATCAGCTATGGCAATGAATGTAGATGCATTTATTGACAAAAATATTGCACCATATACGGATGCAGTCGCCAACATGATTTTCTTTCCAGTCTCCATTTGTGGTTCAAAAGTTCCTGTAATTATTTTATGGATTCTTGCAGCAGGGTTTTTCTTTACTATATATTTTAAAGGTATTGCATTTTGGGGACTAAAACACTCTATTGATAACCTTGTTAAAAAACCAGAAGGTAATGCAGAGGGTAGTGGTGATGTGTCATCATTCCAAGCTTTGGCTACTGCTCTTTCTGGAACAATTGGTATTGGAAGTATTGCAGGTGTTGCGCTTTCAATTTCATTAGGTGGGCCAGGTGCAGCTTTTTGGATTTTTGCAGGTGCAATTTTAGGCATGTCTATTAAGTTTATTGAAGCAGCTTTAGCTGTTAAATATAGGAGATTTAATCTAGATGGTTCTGTATCTGGTGGGCCAATGCATTATATTGCACATGGTCTTACTAGAAGAAAAATGCGTTGGTTAGGTCAACCTTTATCAGTATTGTTTGCAATTCTTTGTATTGGTGGCGGTATTACTGGTGGTAATATGATTCAAATAAACCAAACAGCTCACCAAATTATATTTATTACAGGTGGTGAAAACAGTATTTTTCATGGATACGCTTGGGTACTTGGATTAATCGCAGCTATTTTAATTGGTTTAGTTGTGATGGGTGGAATTAAGGGTATAGCAAAAGTTACAACTATTCTTACTCCTACAATGTGTGCATTGTATATCATTTCTGGTTTAATTGTTATTGGTGCAAATTTTGCAAATATTCCAAGTGCTTTGGCTTTAATAATGAAAGAAGCTTTTCATCCAACAGCTGTTGCAGGTGGTTTCTTTGGAATAGTGATTATTGGGCTAAGACGTTCTGTTCAATCAAATGAGGCTGGTACTGGTGCTGCTGCGATTGTTTATGCTGCTGCTCAAACAAAAGAACATATTTCACAAGGTTTCGTGGCTTTGCTTGAAACTTTCTTGACCGGTGTTCTTTGTTTATTTACCTCTTTTGCTATTGTATTTTCTGGTGTATTAGAAAATCAAACAATTGGACAAATTACAGGTATTGAACTTGCTTCAAATGCTTTCCAATCAGTACTTTCATTTTTCCCAATTATTCTTTCAATAATTGCAGTATTGTTTGCAATGTCTACTTTAATTAGTTGGGCATACTATGGACAAAAAGCTTGGACATTCTTGTTAGGTGAAGGTAAAAAACGTGTTCTTGCATTCAATTTAATCTATTGTTTATTTATTATTATCGGTTCTGCAATGAACGTAAGTTCTATTTTAAATATTACTGACGCAATGATGCTTGCGATGTGCGTTCCAAATATTATAGTTTTATATATTTTAGCTCCTGAAATTAAAAAGGATTTGCGTGAATATTTGAAAAAGTATAATATGAATTTTATTAAATTTTAAATTAAAAAGCTCCCAAAAAGGGGGCTTTTAATTTTTATATTGAAGCTAATAAGCTTTTATCAAAAAAACTTTAATATCATTATCTAAACGCTCTATTCGTTTTAAATAACGATAGTCTGTTAAGCTTGTTAAAATTAATGCAATGGCTGGTTTTTTACCAGTTAATTTAGAGTAATAAAGAGATTGGCCAACAGCTTCAGCCCATTTCTTAGCAAAATCAAATTCTATTGCATAATCTTTTGCAAGACAATCAACACGTGTCGTATCCCATAATATTGCTTCTTTTCTTCCAAAATCCGAAGTACACCATTGGTTGACATAGTATGATTCTATTTGGTTTGGCATCATAGTTTGTTCTTCATACCATTTTTGAGGTACATAATTTAAGCCGTAATAGTATATTCCACTAGCCATCATTAAGAATGTTATTAAAAAACTAATTATTTTTTTATTCGGATTTGTCTTTTTCTTTCTTCCCATAGTTTTGATTATATAAAAATAAATTAGCTTAGTAAATATTAATTTATATATTTTTGTTAAAAAAAGTATTAGGGTAATTTTCTATTTTGTTTCTTTATAATATAATCTTATAGGAGAGAATTTAACTAGTCATGAAAACAATAAACAGTCAACAAGAGGAATATAGAGCTTTTTTAAAAAATATTCGTGAAGAAAGAGAAGAATCTTCTGGGTTAATTAAGCTTTTTATTACAATGGTAATGGCGCTTTTATGTGCGGTTATTGTGTGTGTAATTCTTGTTGAAAACAATTTGATATTTAAAACATCAACAATATCAGATGAAGACACTGTTGGTATTTTTAAATCAACAAAGTCAGAAAGAAAATCTTTTGAAGTTCCATTTTCTCCTCGTAAACAAAATATTTTAATTTTAGGTATTGATTCGAACGGTCAAGGTACTGATATGTGGGCAGGGACTCGTTCTGATACTATTTTTATTGTGAATATTGATCCTAAGACTCATTCTATAAAAGCTATTTCAATTCCACGAGATAGCAAAGTTTATTTGCCAGATAACAAAGGGGTGCAAAAAATAAATTCAGCTCACGCTCTTGGTGGGGTCAATCTTGTTAAAAAGACTTTAAAAGAAACTTTTGGGATAAGAATTGATAAATATATCTTAATTCATGATGAAGCTGTAGAAAAGGTTGTTGATGCTTTAGGTGGTATACCAATTTATGTAGAAAAAAGAATGTTATATCATGATTATGCTGGAAAGCTTCATATTGATTTACAGAAGGGCAATACTGTTTTAAATGGGAAACAGGCCGTTGGGTATTTAAGATATAGAAAAGACGGGTTGGGTGATATTGGTAGAACTCATCGTCAACAATGGTTTATGAAGAGTTTATTTGAAAGATTGCATTCACCACAAACTATTGCTAGAATACCAGAGGTTTTGAATATTGCTAACACTTATGTAAAAACAGATATGAGTTTCTATGAGCTTTCTCAATATGCTACTCTTGCTAGAAGTATTGATAGAAATAAAATTGAGATAGCAACTTTACCTGGTGCTCCAAATCAAAGAGGACATATAAGTTATTGGATTCTTGATCCAATTAAGACTCAAGAAGTAATAAATAGAATGATTTATAGAGAAAAACCAGCGTTGGACGGTATGAAGTTTAAAGGTGGGATAATGTATTCTCCTAAACGTGAAGCTGATGCGGAAATGTTAAAACTAAAGCTTAATGAGTTAGGTTTTGAAGTTAATATGCTTAAAATTACTCATTTATCACATACAAGATTTGTTGCAAATAAAAATGAAGTCACAATAGAATTTTATAATTGGTTGCAGAAAAAAATGACTGAATTACAAGATATGCAGTTTATTTATGAGCCAACTGAAATGTTTTCTGTGGGTAGTGATTTTACAATAGTATTAGCTGAACAATAAAGATTAATGAAAATAAAATTAAGGAGTTTAGTGATGAATTTATTAGAATTAATTTCAACAAGAAAAAGTGTTAGAAAATATTTGGATAAACATATTCCTGATGAAGATTTGAGAAAAATTTTAGAAGCAGGTAGATTAGCGCCTTCTTGGATGAATGTTCAATCTTGGAAATTTATTTTAGTAAAATCACAAGAGAATAAAGATTTATTATCAGAACTTTCTATTGGTCAGCAACAAGTTAAGAATGCTGATGCGTTAATAGTTTGTGTAGCAGATACAAACGCTTGGGAAGAAGCTAAAATTACACATATTAAAAATCCAGCACTAAATCCAGCATTGCAATGTGATAACGGGATTTTAATAAGAACTATGGAGCAAGTTATTTATCCTATTTCTTATATGATGTTGATGGCAGAGTCTTTAGGGGTTAGTTCTTGTATTATTGGTGCAATGGGGAACGAAGTTACTCAAATTCAACCAGAAATTTATGAAAAGACTAAAAAAGTTTTGAATTTAGCTGATGGTCAAATTTTATCTACAATAATATCATTAGGCTACGATGCTAACCCAACAGAAACAGTTAAGCAAAGAAAAGCTTTTGATGACGTTGTATCGTTAGAAAAAATTGGTAACAATTTTTAATTTATTTAGGAAGCCCTGCTGTTATTTTTAGGATTTCTACAATCTTTGGCATTTGACATTCGAATGAATAATGACCTTTCATTATAGAGCATTCTGCACAATTGCCGTTAAGCTTGTAGCATTCTAAAGCTTGTTCTGTCCAATTTTTTGTTATCGAATCCGATATTGGTATTGTTGGTTGTTGAACTGTATTTAACATTTTATATCCCCAAATTTATAACTCTCCTACCAATATCATATAACTTTTTAAAAATCTAACATCATATAAATATATGAGATTTTTATTTTTTATTTAATATAATTTGACACTTGCTGAAATCATTTGTCTATGTAATAATGGCTACACAAAAGGAGAGTTTATATGAAAAAAGTTTTATGTGTTTTGTCACTTTTTATGTTACCTTTGTGTGCTTTCGCTAAAGAGGTTACGCAAGTTTGTGCAAGTCATATTTTAGTGCCAACAGAAATGGATGCTATAAAAATAAAAAGTCAGATAAAAAACTATGATGATTTTAAGTATTATGCAAGGATTTATTCAACATGCCCATCAGGTAGAAATGGTGGGTCTTTAGGTTGTTTTGGTAAAGGTCAAATGGTTAGACCTTTTGAAGAAGCAGCCTTTAATGGTGATATAGGTGAAGTTTCTGATCCAGTAAAAACTCAATTTGGATATCATTTATTATGGATAACAGAAAAGTTTTAGAATAGCAAAAAGGAGGAAGTTTTATGAAAAAGATTTTATCAGCTGTGGTTTTATTTACAATTTTATCAATGGTAACTCCAGCATTCGCTACTGAAGGTAGAGCAGGAGAGATTTCTGGTCGTTCTGTTGGAGCTGCAGCTCTTTCATTGATAGTATGGCCTGGGCTTGGTCAATTAATAAATGAAAACCCTGTAGAAAAGAATGTAACTCACGCAGTACTTGGCTTAACAGGTATTTTCAGATTTTGGTCTTGTTATGATGCATTAGTCGATAGAACAGGTGGAGTTTGGCATAATAGAATATAATAAAAAATAGAGGTTGTCTTTTTTAAGACAACCTCTTTAATATTTCTTAATAAATTCGTGTAAATATTTTATGTTTTTAATATCATGAAGAAAATTTGGTGTGTATTATTTAATTTGGTATTAAAAGGGGGTATATATGAAACTCTTGCCTGTTGCGAATCGTATAAATTTTAAAGGTTTATTTACGGATAAATCTCGTGAAAATCATGGTCAGTGGAAAATGGAATATCAACCTTATAGTTGGGAGATGAAAAATTCTAGAGAGTACGGAATGTCTAATCAAGTTGACTTTGATATTTTTGCAAAAGAATTACCTGATAATGAGAAGATATTTAGAAGACAAGTCTTTAAGAATATTTTTAATACTCAATCAATTTATATGGATTGTCATGATATTTTAGGTACAAAATTTTATTATACTAATGTAAATAGTGGTAGTGCAAGAGATAGAATTGATGAAATGAAAGCAATGAATCTAGAGGATTCTTTGCGTGTAAGAGATAAGAAGCTTGCTAAATTTATTGAGTTAAAAGAAGCTAAACAGCAAGAACTTAAAGCAATGGTAGAAAAAGAGTTTAAAAATTTTAAAGTTGAGGAAAAAAAGTTTGAAGAGGCAACTTCTGATTTTCATGAAGATTTATCATCAAGAATACGTAGTAAATCAAGTAATAAAGAAATAATGGATAGTTCATATAGAAACATGTCAGGAAATGTTCTTTTTATAAAAGGAGGATTTGACGATTATTTAAGATTAGAGAATTCAAAAGAAGCTGTAAAAAAACTTAGAGAATCTGGTCAAGCTATGATAAGAGAACTTGAAACAGCTAGAGAAGAAGGAAAATTAATTGATATAAGCAGACGTGATATTTATGATCCAAATAAACTTTTGTGGCAAATTATGCATGATGTTAAATTAGCTGCAGGCAAATTAGTAGCACTACCGCATAGAACAATATCTGTAAATGAATTACTTAAAATGATAGGTTCAAATGTTAAAGAAGCTGATATTCCAGCAAAATGTGTGAGGATTGTTGACGAGCTTATTCATACAAGGTTATAGATTTAATTGGTGCGGGGGAATTTGAAAAAATCCCCCGCATCATTTTAAAATTTTTATATGTTTACGACTTTTCTTAACAAAATCATTTGTTCTTGTTTGGTTAGATTTAAGAAACTATTTAAAACAGAATGATAATTTTTACTAATGGCGCAATCACTTGTTCCTACTGTGGCTTCTATAACGAAAAATTTAAGTGCAAGCTCTTTTGTTTTAACTTTGAAATCTGCAAAATCTTCGTCAGACCAATCTTTTGGCACTCTTGATTTGTTTATAAAAGTTGCAATTCGGTTTATCCATAAATCTTCGTTAACATTAGTATCTATAACATTATTTAATAAAATTTTTAATTCGTTTTCTCCTATAAACTCTCTAATTGCTAAAAATCTTTCACATAGATTTTCTTTTGACGTTGATTTGAAAGAGTCAAAGATAAATTTTTTTAAATCTTTAATTAAACAATCTGTACAGTTTTTAAGTTCATTAAGTGAGAGTTTTAAATTGTTTAAAAACTCTCTGTCGCAATCATTCAGTGATTTGCCAGATAAAACTTTTGGAATATCACGTTCGAATAAACTAATAGGGTCTTTTGCATTTAAAATAACATTTCTAAAACGCAAAGTTTTATTACTCAAATTTTGTGTATTCATTGTAAATTTATCAAGTTTTTTAATGGTGCTATATAAACCTTTAGTTATTTCAAGAATGTTATCACTTTTTTTGTTTAAAATAATTTTAGAAATATCTTTAAGAATATAGATATCTTTCATTTCTGTTAATTGGATTTCAAAATTTTGTGGGCAAGCCATTATCCTATCAAACATTAAACAATCAAATTTAAGCTGGAATTGAAATTTTTCGTAGATAGCAATTTTATCTATATTTTGTGATAATATTTGTAAAATTATTATTGAAATTAGTGATCTTGTTAATCCTTTTTCTAAATATTTTTTAAAAATATTTGCAAGACATATTCTTTTTCCGTTCAGAATTTCGGATTCAATTTTTGTAATTAGTTTTTCACAATTTTTTAAATCTATCTTTATTACATACTCTAAAGAACACTCTTTTAATGGTTGGTTTTCTAAAATATATTTAGCGTAATTTCTTATTGCTTTAGTTAGGATTGAAGGAGTTTTATCTTCTTTTAGGTATTCAAGATTTAAATTTGGTCTAAGTTGAAATTCTTTGCAATTCCAGCTAGCGATAGGATTATTAACAATATATTCTTCACCTTTTTGGCTTATAAAATACTCTTGTTTGTTTTGTTTAATTAATTCATTATCAATTGCAAATTTTTTTAAATCTTTTATGTTTGTGGCACTAAGTCCAAGCTTGAGTATGATATTAGAAGATTTAAGTAATTTGGCGTCTTTTTTTACTTCTAAGAGAAATTTGGTTAAATGTAGCATAATAAATCCTTTCGTATTAATAATGAGCGGTATTATTTAATATGAAAGTAATTATAGTGTTTTATATTTATGATTGAATGAATATTAAGCTAAATTTACATCTTAACCAAGAATCTAGAGAATATATAAAGACCGATTTTCAAAATCGGTCTTACAGCCTAACAATACCTATTAGTTCTCTCTTATTCACCATAGACAGTAACTGTTAATTTTCTAAAGAAAAATAATACAGTCATTTCATTTACATCAATATGACTTATTTTTGTAATTCCACCATTTCTAGCAGCAGTATCAATCCCAGCATCACCGGTTTCTACCAAAAATAAAACACTGGTAGCAGAAGCTTGCCCTCTACGTAAATTTGATAAATCTTGTACTTTAGCACCAGTTGCTGTTATAGGATAAGTTGCATCAGTGTAGAAAATACCCATAGCATTTGCTTTTGGTTGTACTGTAAAACAAATAATTAAACAAAATAATGCTGTTAATAAAATCTTTTTCATATTAAAACCTCCTTTTTATTCGCCATAAACTACTGTCTTTGTTTCTTTTGCATAAATTGGTAAAAATAATAATGGTATATATACTTTGTTAATCTGCGTATCTACATAATGAATTTTTTTTATTCTTCCATTTCGTGCAGCTTCTGTAATACTTGAATCACCTATTTCAATAAGTTTTAAAATATTTCTAGATGCAGATTCGCCTTTTTTTAGTGTATGAATATCAATAGGCTTAGTTGAACTATTAATATCTTTTTCTACGGATTGAGGAAATGTTGTTCCAGCGTATAGCCCCCCTGCATCATAGTATTTGTAGCCCCACGAAGCTTCTGCTTGAATTGTATTTAATAAAATACAAAGGCAAGCTCCTAAAATAATCTTTTTCATACCCCACCTTTCTAATTTTATTTTTTGCACGCATGCAAAATTATTTTTAATAATAGCATTAAAATTGCATGTATGCAACAAGAAGAATTAATAAAATTAGGTAATCGTATTAAACAGCTAAGAAAGAATAAAAAATTGACTCTTAGTGCCTTGTGTTATCGAAATGGATTAGAACCATCGACCGTAAGTAGGATAGAGGCTGGGGTGGTTGAAGCTAAATATTTAACATTGATAAAATTAGCCAACGCTTTTGATTTAGAATTGTATGAATTATTAAATTTTAACTGTAAATAAACCACAAAGCCCGATTTTAAAATCGGGCTTTGTGGTTACTATGTTATATATTTACCCCTAGCCTTTAATATCAGCTTCTATTTTTGCTAGGATATCATCAAGCAAGCTAGCATCTTTGACACCGCCTTGTGCGAAGTTTGGACGACCACCACCATTTGCACCTGTTGCACGAGCAATTTCGCCAACGATTTTACCAGCATTAATTCCTTTTTGAACAAAGTTATCAGATACTTTTGCTACAACCATTCTTTCGCTAGCTAGAACGATTACGCTATTTCCAAGTTTGTTACCAAGAAGCTCAATACCTGCTTTTACAGCGTCAGAGTCAAAGTTTTCAATCTTAGAAATAAATAATTTACCGCCTTCAATATCTTGAGCACGAGAAATAAATGTTGCAAATTTACCCTTAGCTTGTTCTTCCTTAACTTTAGCAAGTTCCTTTTGTAATTCACGGTTCTCTTCTGCAAGTTTTTCTACACGTTCAAGAACCTCTTCAGTATGAACTTTGAATCTTGATTCAAGCTCATTTGTAACTTTAACTTTGTTATTCAAATATTCAATAGCAGCATTTGATACAACAAGTTCAATTCTTCTTGTACCAGCTGCAATTGCGCCTTCTGAAACTATTTTAACAAGTCTTAAATCGCCTGTTGATTTAGCGTGAGTACCTGCACAAAATTCTCTTGAAATAACTTCAGGAGCTTCGTCATGGTTATGCTTACATTTACCCCCTCCGCCACATTTACATTTTTTAGCACCGCCAATTGATACAACACGAACAACGTCATCATATTTTTCGCCAAATAGTGCTGTTGCACCAGTAAGTTTAGCTTCTTCAATATTCATAACATCAGTTTGAACAGGAAGTTTTTCGCCAATCCATTTATTCATAAGTGCTTCTGTTTTTTCAACTTCCGCTGGTGTCATAGCTCTTGAGAAAGTAAAGTCGAATCTCATTCTATTTTCTTCAACTTGCGAACCGGCTTGTTTTACTTCATCACCAACAACATTGATTAGCGCTGCTTGAAGCAAGTGAGCTGATGTATGGTGAACTTTTATTTCGTTTCTTCTTGCAACATCAATGGTTGCAAAAACATATTCTCCAACAGTCAATTCACCAGTTAAGACTTGACATCTATGAACAAATAATTGGTTTACTTTGAAAGTTGTAAGAACTTCTGCTTTCAAGTTTTCGTTAACAATAAATCCGCTATCTCCCACTTGTCCACCACATTCTGCGTAGAATGGAGTTCTGTCTAATACAACGTCAACGTAGCCTTCGCATTCGATTAAAGCTAAAATTTTAGCTTCGCAAGCGACTTCTTCGTAGCCAATAAACTCAGTTGAGCCGACTTCTTCTTCAACTTTAGCGTATTTAATATCGCCAGTTACAGAAATCTTTGCAGTTGCAGCTTTTGCTCTTTCTTTTTGTTCTTGCATAGCTACTTTATAGCCAGCTTCATCAACCGCTAAACCGTTTTCTTCTGCAATTTCGCGAGTTAATTCAAATGGGAACCCAAAAGTATCATAAAGCTTGAATGCGCTTTCGCCGTCAATATCTTTTTTTTCAGCTATGAACTCATCAAGCATTTTATAACCTCTATCAAGAGTTTTGTTGAATCTTTCTTCTTCTTTCTTGATTGTGTCAATAATTTTAGCTTGATTTTTTACTAAATCTGGATAAGCTTTTCCATAATGTTCAACAACAGTATCAACAAGTTTGTATAAGAATGGTAATTCCATGCCTAAGATTTTCCCATGTCTTAGCGCACGACGAAGAATCATTCTTAAAACATAGCTTCTGCCTTCATTACCAGGGATTACGCCGTCTGAGATTAAGAATGAAACACATCTTGCGTGGTCGGTAATGATTCTTAGTGAGATATCTGTTTTTTCAGATTTTTTATAAGGAACACCTGACATTTCTGATACTTTATCCAAAATCGGTTTTAAAAGGTCTGTTTCAAAAGTGGAAGCAACGCCTTGACATACCATTGTGATTCTTTCCAATCCCATGCCTGTATCAACATTTTTCTTTTCTAAAGGTGATTGATTTCCTTCTTCGTCTTGATAAAGTTCTGTGAATACCAAGTTCCAGATTTCAACCCATCTATCGCATTCGCAAGTATCGATACCACATTCTGGGTGATCACATTTGTATTGTTCACCTAAGTCGTAATGGATTTCAGAACAAGGTCCGCAAGAGCCAGATGCCCCTGGAGGGCCCCAGAAGTTATCTTTTTTGCCTTTTCTTTTAATTCTCTCTGCTGGAACACCAACTGATTTCCAGATTTCGCCAGCTTCGTCATCAGTTTCAAAAATTGTAATCCAAAGTCTATCTTTATCAAGTTTAAGAACTTCTGTTACAAATTCCCAAGCCCAAGCGATGATTTCTTTTTTATAATAATCACCAAAAGAGAAGTTTCCTAACATTTCAAAAAAAGTATGGTGGCGTGGAGTTCTTCCTACGTTTTCGATATCAGAATCTTTTCCGCCTGCACGAGCACATTTTTGACAAGATGCGGCACGAGCTGGCTCATAAGGTGATTTTTGGATACCTAAAAATATTGGTAAAAATTGCAACATGCCAGCAGTTGTTAATAAAACTGTAGGGTTATCAGGTACAAGACTTGATGATTCTACAATGGTATGTTGGTATTTTTTTTCAAAAAAGTCTAAATATAATTGTCTAATTTCGTTTCCTTTAAGCATAATTATTCCTTTTGTAATGTGTAAACTATTAGAATAATTATACATCAAACAAAGTTAGAAGTTTAGCTGATTAGTCATCGTCGTCGTCATCATTTTCTTTTTTATTTAAATTTAGGTCGTCTTTAATTTCTTCTTTAAGCTCGTCTTTAATTTCGTCAACTAAATCTTCGACCTTATCATCTAAGTCTTTTTTGTTTTCATTAGAATGATTTATTTCTAGCTTATCTCCGTCTGCATTTTTATGTTCTTTGTCTTTTTTGAATAATTTACTTTCTACAATTCCTGCTAAAGGAGTAGCGATAAATGGTGTAATAATTCGTTTACCGATAATGGTTGCAATACCTACGTCGACAATGAATTTAAAAAGACTAAGTGCATTTGAACGAACTTCGCTATATGCTTTTTCTGCTTCAAGTTTTCTTGGCGGAATTTCTCCAGCTTTTTTTGACTCCATACGTAATCTTGTCAAAATATCTCTTTTAATTTTTGGGTTAAAAGATTTTTTGAAAAATTTATTAAACATTGGTTCACTAAATTTTCTCATAAGGAAGAACATTCCTATTTGAGTACCAATCATTAATAGTCCATTAGTTAAATCCATTGATGCAACAAAAGTACGTTTATCTTCAGGAATATCTTTATTGTTAATTGACTGAGTTACGTATTTGTAACAACCTATACCGTCTTTAACAACAATTGAGCCAACTGTTGTAATAGCAAGAGCTCCTTCTGGATTCTCTTGGAAAGCTTTTGTCATTTTTTTAACAGGTTTTGATTTAGAAATCGCACCTAATGTTTTAGAAAAGAAGTTAGAGATAGGATTAATTCCAGACATTATTTAACCTCCTTTCCTTGATTTTGGTTTTCAAGTTGTTTTTGTTTAACTTTTGATTTAGATAACTCAGGGAAAGTCCAATTCATAAATCTTGGATATACCCAATTTAGTACATTACAAGTAATTGGTAGGGTGATACATACACCAATTGCAATCTTCCAAATTTGGTTATGAGATTTATAGCTTTTTTGAACGAATTTTTTGTATCCTTTTGCAATATCTTTATAAATTTTTGTTGATAATTTTTCTTTGTTTGTTCCAAATGTTTTTGCGTCATGTAATATTGATGTCTGTAATGGATTTTTACCATCAAAGTGACAAGAATCAATTGCTTTTTGGATAGCTTTTTGAATATCACTAGGTTTTGCACTTGTCATATCTTTAATTTTGCATGCTTCAAGATTTTTTATGATATTATCAAGCTCACCGTTACGTTCCATCATTGCTTGCATATATTTCTCTGGTGAATAATCTTTACCGCAAATGTGTTTAATTTTGTTTATTCTTTGGAAAGTTCTCTTTATACGGCTTGATTGAATGTCTGCTGAACGATCTAAAATTTCTTCTATAAGTTTTTTTACATCTGAATTTGTTTCTTTTTTAGCTAATTCTTTTAATTTTTCTTGAAGTTTCAGTGGATCTTCTGGAAGATTTTCAAAAATCTTTTTCAAATAATCTTCATTTTCAATTAAAACTTTAGCTCGTTTTGAATAGAATTCTAAATATTCTTTATTAATTTTCAGTTTTTCCGCATCTGAAATATAATTATTAATTTGTTCGTTTACAATATTTGCAACTTTTTTGTCATTGATAAACTCTTTACCTACTTGAATCTTATGAGTTTCTTTAATTTTTTCTGCTAAAGATTCAATTTGTGATTCTTGGAAAGCTTTTATTCTTGATTTTAGTTCTGCTTCATAGTTTGCTTTACCCATAGATGATTTTGATAACCCATCTTTTTGCATTTCTTTTTTCATTTTGCGTTTTACAAAACCGTCATTATTAAGCACTGATTGGTTGGTATCAACATCAAAATGTTTTGCTAATTCAGGAGTGTTATATAAATAATCTAAAAATTTATCAATAGGTGTTAATGCGCCTATTTGGAATATTGCGGCTAATACTGCGGAAACAGGCTGACGCCAAGCAGTATAATATTTTGTATTTTTTAAATCTTCTTTCTCTTCTTCTGTTGCACCTTTTTTGGGTTTAACCATAGGGTTAAATGCAATTGGCCAAGGCGCTACAGCTCCTGTTCCGATTGCAGTCATTGCAACGCCACCAATTTCACCTTTCATCCAAGATAGTTTTTCTTGCATGAACTGCAATACTTTTTTCCCTGGTAATGAATTTGTAATTCTGTCAGGTAAAGAATTTGGGTTTTTACCAGCAAAACCAACTTGAGAATAGTTTGGTTTTATTCTCTTTGAATTATTATGTTCTTGATAATTTTGATAGATTTTATCTATTTTCATACGGCTACCTGAAACCTTCCTATATATATAAACGCTTTGCAACAAAAAAATTTGACTATTTAATGCCAAATATTAACTTTTGTTAAGAATTTATTATTAAGAAGGAGTTTAATTTCGAAAAAATAATACACATCTTAATTCTTAAATTTATTATATAACAAAAATAATAAAAATCTTCTTTATTCATGTTAAGATTAAATAAAAAAAGTGGAGTATAGAAAATGAATATTTTTGCGAATTTAAGAAACTTTTTCAAAGAACCGCCTGCTATTGAGCAGATTCAGGATAAAGAAAAAGTTGATAGTATGTATTCTCATTGGAGAATGAGAATTTTTTATTCTTGTTTTATAGGCTATACTGTTTTTTATCTTTGTAAGAAAAATATAGCTGTTGCACTTCCTGGACTTAGCGAGGAATTTGGTTATACAAATACTGAATTAGGTTTATTAGGAAGTTCATTATATTTGACTTATGGTATTGGTAAGTTTGTAAACGGAGTTCTTGCTGACGGTTCTGATGTTAGAAAATTTTTACCAACAGCACTAATTATGACAGCGATTGCAAACTTGTGTTTTGCTCTTTCTGCTGTTTTTATAACACCTGGGGAGGTTTCTTTCTTTGGACTTCCTACTAATACTATTTTATTGTGGTTATTTGTATTTTTCTGGGGCGCAAGTGGTTGGTTTCAATCAGCGGGTTTTCCAGCTGTTGCAAAAAGTTTAACATACTGGTATTCAAATTCTGAACGTGGTACAAAATGGTCACTTTGGTCTTGTTCTCATCAAGTTGGTACATTTTTAAGCGTTATAATTTCAGGATTTTTAGTTGCTAAATTTGGTTGGAAAATGGCTTTCTTTGTTCCAGCTTCTTTAGCGATTTTAGTTGCAATATGGTTGTTTAATAGATTAAGAGATAAACCTCAATCATTGGGTTTACCTGATATTGAGTCTTATAGAGAAGAAATTACTGTAGACCAAAAGAAAGAGTGTGAGCTTGATACAAGAAGCTACGGTCAAGTGTTTAAGGACGATATCTTATTTAATAAAACAATTTGGCTTCTTGCTATTGCTTATGTCTTTGTATATGTAATTAGATTTGGTGCAGAAGACTGGATGATTAAGTATTTAAGTGAAGCGAAAGCAAATAGTTTGGAATTAGCTTCGTTAAAACTAAGTTCGCTACCTCTTGTTGGTATCGCTGGTACAGTCTGCGCTGGTATAATTTCTGATAAAATATTTAAAGGAAAACGCGCACCTGTTAATCTGATTTATTTAATAGGAGTAGTTATTTGCCTAGTATTGCTTAAATTTAATACAATAAGCACATTAGACTTTGTTTTAATCGGTCTTTTAGGTGCGTTTACTTATGGCCCTCAAATGATGATTGGTGGTCTTTGTGCAGTTGAAAGTAGCTCTAAAAAAGTTGCATCAGCAGCGACTGGTTTTACAGGTACATTTGGGTATATTGGTGCAGTGCTTTCTGCAACAGGAACAGGGTTTATGGTTGATAAATTCGGTTGGAACGGTGCGTTATCATTCTGGATAGTATCAGCTATAATTTGTATTACGATTTGTATTATGCTTTGGAAAAATGAAAAAAAGTCTAGTTGTTAATATTAAAAATCCCCTTCAGTTATTGAAGGGGATTTTTTTAATACATACTCAAATTATTAAATTGGGTTTGTGATTTACTTGTTGTAGATTCAAAAAATAATTCAAAAAAACGCTCAATATTTGCTTGAAGTTTTTTTATTTCTGCTTTTAGTGCTAAGTAATTTTCTTCTTCTCTTTTTTTAAGTGCTTGTTTAAATTTTTCAAAATTTGTCATTTTTTTACTCCCTTTTGCATTCAACTTACAAGTTATATAACGGCAAGTTTTTCAAAAACTTTAGTAAATTATTAAAAATCTTTACAATATGTTACATTGATTTATTAATTATTTATTTTCTTTACTTTTCCCCCTGTTTGCAGGATAATTTTGGGGTAAAGAGGCATAAGAGAAAGGTAATAAAAATGAGTGAAGTAAGAGTAAGAATAGCCCCTTCTCCTAGTGGTAACCTTCACGTAGGTACAGCTAGAACTGCGCTATTTAATTATTTGTTTGCAAAGAAAAATAATGGTAAATTTGTTTTAAGAATAGAAGATACTGATGCGGAGAGAACAAGCCAAGAGTATGTTAAAAATATTTTTGATTCTCTTAAAGCATTAGGCTTGAATTGGGATGAAGGTCCTGATGTTGGTGGAGAATATGGCCCTTATACACAATCTGAAAGATTTGATATTTATCCAAAATATATTCAAGAGCTTTTAGATAAGGGTTTTGCTTATGAATGTTTCTGCACTCCAGAAGAATTAGAAGCAGAAAAAGAAGAAGCTACTGCTAATAAAAAGGCTTATGTTTATTCTAAAAAATGTGAAAACTTAACTGAAGAAGAAAAAGCAAAACTTAGAGCTGAAGGAAGAAAACCTGCAATCAGATTTAATATAGCAAAAGCTCAAAAAGCTTTCCATGATTCTTCAATTTTAGAATTTGATGACCTTGTAAAAGGTAAATTACACATGGATACTGATTTAATCGGTGATTTTGTAATTATGAAATCAAATGGAGCACCTACATACAACTATGCAGTTGTTATAGATGATGCTTTAATGAAAATTACGCATGTTATTCGTGGTGAGGATCATATTTCAAATACATATAAACAAATTCTAATTTTTGAAGCTTTAGGCTTTGAAGTTCCTAGATTTGGTCACTTAGGTATGATTTTAGCACCAGATAGAAGCAAGCTCTCTAAACGTCATGGTGCAACAGCAGTTTCAGATTTCGTAGAACAAGGCTACCTAACAGAAGCACTTGTAAACTTTGTTGCACTTTTAGGATGGGCTCCTTCTGATGGAGAAGAAGTTAAACCTGTAGAAAAAATCGCAGAAGACTTTAGAATCGGTGAAGTTTCATCATCTAACTCGATTTTTGAATACGATAAACTAAAATGGATGAATAGTCATTATATCAAAGCTCTTCCAATTGAGACTTTAAAAGAAATGCTTAAAAAGTATTTAACTCAATATGATTTGACAACTTTAACAGATGCACAATATACAAGAATGGTTGAAATTACTCGTGAACCATTAACACTACTTTCTGATATTACAGATGCTGTTCCTTACTTCTTTGGGGGGGTAAATGTAGAAATAGAACCTGATGTACAAACTACAGTTCTTGATCTTCCTGAATCTCAAGAAGTTCTAAAAGCTTTTGTAGCACAAGGTGAAGGCTGGGAATGGACAGAACATAATTTACACGAGAAATTAGAAGTTTTCCGTGGTGAATTTAAAGAAAAAGGAATTAAACCAAAAGCTACAATGTGGGCTATCCGAGGCGCAGTTACTGGTAGAACTCGTGGTGCTGATATGACAGCAACTCTTGAAATTATTGGTAAAGAAAATTGTTTAGCAAGAGCAAAAAAATCTATAAAAAATTAAGGATTTCTTGTATAAATTAAATATTAACAAGTTGGCTGTTCAAAATCTGAACAGCCAACTTATTGTATTTATAAAATGAATTTTATTTTAGAATTTAAACAAGTTTTTCAATTCATCTGCTGTATTTTTTAGTGCTTCTTTTTGATTTTTTACAGTATCAACAACATTTTTAACGTCATCTCCAACAGTTGTTTTTAATGATTTAATTGTTTCAACCATATTTTGTTGAGGTTCTAGTGCACTTGTATCAACATTAGTTAGCCATTTAAATGATTTCATAGAACTTGAGCTTTCTAAGCCACCATTAAATATAACTTTAAAATCTTTATAATTTTCACTACCGTTTGAAAGTGCAGGTATTTCTGAAATTCTTTCTCCTTTTGGATTTGTAGTCAAAGCATTTGCAATAGATGCTGTAAGTGTTCCGAATTTTGGAATAGCTGATAATAATTTATCAGCCGACAATTCACCCACAGGACCAAGAAGTGAAACGACTGATTGGTCTAGCCTTCCCAATACTGTTACGTTTGTAGACATATTAATTAAATGTAGTTTACCATATACAAAATATGCGAGAGTTTGACCAGAACTCTTAATAGAGCTTATATTTGCCCATCCATTAGAGAATGTCATATCACCAGTTATATAATCGTATTTAGCTGTATTTTTTACTGCTGAAAGATTAGAAATAGTTGCAATAGTTGTTTTTAATAATGCATTTCCGATAATATTACTTGCATTGAAGAGGTTTTCTAATCGACCTATGTTTCCAAAAGAGCCATTCTCTACTTTGAAGTTTAATTTGCCCCTCATTGAGCGAATCATATCTTCATAGTCAACAACTTTTAGAGTTAAGTTTGTATCAAAACCCAAAGTTCCACTTAGAGCGTTTGATATTCCAACAGCACCTGCAACCGCTTTCTCAGCATTCATGCCTGAACCATGAAAATCAACTTTGGTATTAAAATCAGACATATTATAAATAATATTTCCATTGATTTTGCCATCAAAAGCTGTACCTTTTAGGTTATTTAAATAAAACTTTACTCCCTTCATTGAAAAATCTGTTGCACAATTTTCTGCAACAATTCCACCTGATGCAAATTTACCAACAGTTGCGTGACCTTTTAAAATTGGCCCATTTAATTTTGCAGTTAGGTTATCTATAATTACAGGAATTTCAGGGATAGAAAGCGTAGGAACATTTATTATTCCTGATAAAATCGGATTTATCATATTGCCTGTAATTGCAATGTTTCCATTGAATGTCATTTTAGATTTATCAAACATTGGAACAATAATTGTTGAATCAGACGTTGTAGCAAAAATAAGATTTAATGTTTGTTTAATAACATTCATATCGCCAGTTAATTTTGCTTTAATATCTCCTGTTGTTACAAAATCTAAAGCAATTTTTTCTGTTAAATAGTTTTTAATTTTACCTGATACATTGAAATTGATTTTTTCAACTTTTACAGGAGTTTGTGTAATTTCAATTTCTTCTGGTTTAATATTTGCGGAAATCTTAGGAATAATTACCCCTGCTGCAGGGTTAATTATTTTAATATTTTCAGAGGTCGCTATACCTGAAAAACTTTGTCCGTCTGCAACAATATCAATATTGGTTTTTGGCAATTTTAATGTTGTATTTGATGGAATGTTTTTAATATCAATATTATTCAAAACAACTTTTGCAGTTGGCTTAATTTTATCCAATTTTCCTACAATATCAGCTTTTAGACTAACTGTACCCGAGTTAATAGGATTTTCTTTTAACAGTACAGCTTGTCCACAAGCAACTAAAAGTCCTTTTAAGCTTAGATTTTCTGCAACTAAATGCAAGTCAGCAGTTGCATCTTGTTTAATCAAACCGTAAAATTTTAAAGGTTGATTTAGAATTGAAAACCCAATATTTTTGATATCAATATTGTTATTTGCTAATTGCACATCAGCATTTATATTATCAATTCCAATTTTATAAAGTCCATAATAAATGTTAGCGTTAGGTATATTAAAATATCCGTTAGAATTAATTGTTTTTAAATCGGATTTAATATTAAAGTCTGCATCAAATTTGCCGTTTGCGCTAAGAGTTTGTAAATCTTTTATATTAAATGTCATTGCAATAGCATTAAGTATATGAATAATATTATTTAATTGAACTTGTGATTTAAAATTCAAATCAAGATTTGTTTTCTTACCAGTTTGTATAAATCCGTTGATTGTAGAAACTTCATTTTGAGCTGTATATAGACTAGAATCAATATCAATTTTATGGCCTTTAAATTTTAAATTGGCACTACTAGAAGGTAAATCGACAATTGAAAGATTATCAGCATTAATACAGCCACTATTACCGTCTTTAGTTATTGTTAAATCAGCATCTAAATTTGCTGTAATTTTGTTATTATATATTCCTTTGAAAATGTCTAAGATATTTATTTCAAAATTAGAAGCTTGTTGTTTGTTTTTTTCTTCCTCATTTACTCCAATAGGATTGAAAACAAGCTCATGCAAATCTAAATCAGGCATGATTTTGTTATTAATTTTTATGTTGTATTTAAATTGTTCTCTATCAGCAAGCTTAGCTTTACCACTTGCTAAAACCTTTACGCTTTTATTAAGAATTAAATCAGTAATTTCTGTTTTATCGCCTTCGATTTCATATTTTTTACCTGTTGAAAGGTCAATAAATTCAATATCATATTTACCAATTTTGATATCAGGAAGATGGTTTGATAAACGTAAGCCAAAAGGAAGGGACAAATTAGCAGGTGCTTCTGCGGTTTGTTCTTTTTGACTTGTATTACTTCCTGTTTGAGTAGGTATAAACTTCTCAATTTCAAACGAGCCGTCTTTATTTATTCCAAGTTTGAGCTCAATATTATCTACTTGGAATAAATCTATTTCAATTTTTTTGGCTAAAAGTGGAAGAAGTGACATTTTTACTGAAAAGTTTTCAGCTTCAAAAATTTCTTTATCTTGAGGAGTAAGTATTGCAAATTTACCTAATTTTGCGCCAACTGTTAATTTTGGGGTGGTCACAATTCTAAAATTTTCTATTCTAGAATTTAAGCCAGTAGCTTTTTTTATTTCATCATTTACCATTGGTATATAATTATTAGCAATCGGTGAAATTATAAATGGCAAAATTAAGAATAATACATAGACTGCGCCTAAAGCTCCAGCGATTACAATGCCAGTTTTTTTAAGAAAATTTATATTCATAATAAGCTCCCCTTGAAAATAATTTTATGTTAAAAATTATATTCTAAATTAGCTTATCAATCAATAAATTAATATACTAAAATTTAAGGCAAGCGCTATAATGATTTTCATTTTTTTCAACAAGAACAGGGTTTTTAGTATTACATAATCCAGGCTCATAAAAATCGCATCTTGGATGGAATTTGCAACCAGTTATTTTTTCTTGAATACTAGGTGGTGCGCCAATAATTGTTTTTAATTTTAGATTTGGATTATTTGTTGGTAATGAGTTTAATAGCGCAATAGAATATGGGTGTTTTGGATTTTTAAAAAATTCTTTTGCATCAGCTTGTTCCACAACATGTCCTGAATACATAACTGTTACGCTATCTGTATAGTTGCTAACCAAAGCTAAATCATGTGATATAAGCAAGATAGTTGTATTTAGTTCGTTTTTAATTTCTAGAATTAAATCCATAATTTGTTTTTGAATAGTTACATCTAAAGCTGTTGTTGGCTCATCTGCAATAATAAGTTCAGCGTTGCAAGCAAGAGCCATTGCGATAATTATTCTTTGTTTCATTCCGCCAGAAAACTCATGTGGATAAAAATCAAATTTTTTATCTGCATTATCAATTTTTACCATATCCATTACTTCTCGAGCTTTTCTCAAAGCTTGTCTTTTAGTAACCTTAGAATGAGCTTGTATTGATTCAATTAGTTGATCACCAATTGTATATAGAGGATTTAATGAAGTCATTGGATCTTGTGGGATAAGTGCAATTTTATTTCCACGTAAATCTCTCATTTGCGATTCTTTGTAATTTAATAGATTTTCATCTTTAAAGAGAATTTCTCCATTTTTTATATAAGCTGTTTTAGGTAAAAGACGAATAATAGACATTGCAGTCATTGTTTTGCCACAGCCTGATTCTCCGACGATTGAATGTATTTTCCCTTTTTCAAAACATAAATTAATATCATAAAGAGCTTGATAACTTTGCTCTTCGTTTTTGAAAAATAAATCTAAATTTTTGATTTTTAAAATATTGTTCATAAGATAATATTATAATAACTTGTCTACTTGGTCATTTAATCACTTGGTTACATTAGAGACTCAATTGCTTTTTGGTAATCATTCGAGTTGTAGATATAGCTTCCTGCAACTAATGAATTTGCTCCAAGTGAAGTGCAAATTTTTGCAGTTAAATTATTTATTCCGCCATCTACTTGAATAATTAAAGATTCGGTCGCATTTTCTTTTATGTATGGAATTTTCATTGCACAATCGTGGATGAACTCTTGTCCTCCGAAACCAGGTTCTACAGTCATTATTAGTACTAAATCAATTTTGTCTAAATATGGGAGAAGAACACTCGCATTTGTGTTTGGCTTAATTGAAATTCCAACTTTTTTATTAAAAGATTTTATTAAATTAATCACTTCGTCAACTTTTTCAGAGCAAGCTTCATAATGAAAAGTTATCAAATCAGAGCCTGCTTTTGCAAAAGCTTCAATATATTTCTCAGGGTTTTCAATCATTAAATGAGTATCTAAAAATAAATTAGTTTTTTTTCTTATTGATTTTACTACAGGAACACCAATAGATATGTTTGGGACAAAATGTCCGTCCATAACGTCAATGTGAATCCAATCCGCTCCAGCTTTTTTTACAGCTTCTATTTCAGATTCTAAGTTCATGAAATCAGCTGAAAGTATAGAAGGTGATATGATTTTTTTCATGTGCTCTCCTTTATAATTTATTTTACCATACTTATAAAATAATGATTATGAGTTTGCAGAAAAATAATAGTTTTTCTGCAAACTCTTATAAAGGTTGTTATTTAATATCAGTTGTTGTATAATTTTGACTAAAAGAGAGGTTGGAAATGGCTTTTGATGAAGAAATTATAGCGTTTAAAAAATATTTAAAAAAGTTGAAATCTATTCTTGAATTAAATGCAAAATTTAGTCTTATAGAAAATAAACTTTATGATAAAAAGGAAATTGATGATATTTTATGTTGTATAGAAGCTAGTTGGCCAGAAGATTACAAAAAATATGTAATGAAATTTGGGGCTAAAAAAGTTAGTAGTACAAATTATTATAATCAGATGATTATGGCTATTAAAAACAAGTTTTTATTTAGTACAAATGTTTATTCTGTTAATTATAGTAAAGCTTTAAATAGTATTACATCTCTTATGGTTTCGATTGAAAAGGATATGCAACATATTAATAATATTCAGTCAGGCATGTATTAATTGACTTTACAGTTTTTTTTGTTGTACAATTTAAGAAACTATCAAACAAATTAATGGAGCAAAAAATGAATTCACAACAAGATGTTATATATGGTTTAATGAATGAGTTAGAAGAAGCTTTAGAAAGAGGATTTCCTATTTTAGGATATTGTTTTACTGTTGTGAAAAAAGATACAGTTACAAGTATCTTAGATAAATTATATGCAGCTCTTCCTGATGAGATTAAAGAAGCAAGAGCATTGTTGAGAAGAAAAGATGAACTTCAGTATGAAGCTCAACAAAGAGCAGAAAAAGTAATAGCTGATGCTCAAGCGGAAGCAAGCAGATTGTTAAGCGAATCTGATTTATTAAGAGCTGTCCAAAGAGAAGCTGAGAAGATTAAAGAACAAGTAATAGCTGAATGTGAAGACATTAAACGTAAAGCTTTAGAAGAAGCAGATGCTTTAAGAAACCAATCTATTGACGAAGCTTTGAGAACAAAAGATGGCGCTTCAATTTATGCAGAACAGGTATTAGTAGATTTAGAACAAAACTTGAATAAACTTCAAGAAGTAGTAAAAAATGGTCAACTACAATTAGAGAGACGCAGAGCTGAATCTGACGGACAAATGGCAGGTAACTACGCAAATCAAAGACCAGAGTTCGCTCGTGATTTCAGAATGAACTAGGAGAGTTAAGTTTTTATCAAAAGAGCCTTTATTAAGGCTCTTTTTTATTTTGGGTTATGATTAATATATTTAACTTTTACAATAATTTCCTAAATCTTTAAAATTATAGTATAATATACTCTAAGAAGAGGTGAATATGAAAGAAACAACAGTAAAATATCCGTTTTTGACTAAAGAAGTAAAAATATATGAACAAGAAAATGGACATAAAATCGTGCTTGCATACAAAGAAGGTGGCATGGTTAATGTTTCAAGCTGGATTAAAACAGGTTCTATTAACGAAAATGATAAAAATAATGGTATTTCACATTTTCTTGAGCATTTAATGTTCAAAGGTACGCACAAACATCCTGCGGGAGAGTTTGATCATATACTTGAAGCTAAGGGTGCGATTGTTAATGCAGCTACTTGGAAAGATTATACTTTTTATTATGTAACTCTTCCAAAAGGTGAAAATGATGAAAATTTTCATCTTGCGATAGAGCTTCATGCTGATATGATAACTGATCCAGTTATTCCTGATTATGAAATGGGAGCTCCATTCAATGTTAACGATAAAAATGTTACTGATAAGCGTGAGCGCCATGTTGTAATAGAAGAAATAAGAATGCGCAAAGATCAGCCTTGGACAAAAGTTTATAACGCAACTAACCATGCAATGTATACAAATCATCCTTATAAAAGAGATGTTATAGGTACGCCTGAAATAATTTCGCAAGTTTCACAAGAAGAAGTTATGAACTATTATAGAACATTCTATTCTCCTCAGAATGTAACAACAATTATTGTTGGTGATTTTGATTTTGATGAAGTATTAGCGAAAGTTAAAAAAGAATTTAATTGGGGAGAAAGACCAACTCCACCTGAAAGAAATATTTTACCTGATAAGCCAGTGCAAGAAACTGTTTATATTGAAAATGAAGCTAATGTTAATTCAACATTTATGATGTTTGGATACTTAGGAGCTCCTGCTAAAGATTTAAAAAATATTGTTGCTTTAGAAATGCTTTCAGTAATACTAGGTGAAGGTACTAGCTCAAGACTATACGTTAATCTTATAGAGAATATGGATGAAAATATTTTTAATTTATTGGAGACAGAAAATTATTCATTCCGTGACGGTAGTAATTTCTTTGTTCAAGCTAATATTAATCCTCAGTATAAAGAAAAAGCAATTGAGCTTATTAAAAATGAAATAGAAAAAATAAAAGAGAATATAACTGAAAGAGAATTAAATAAAGCGAAGAAAAAAATGAAAGCTTCTTTTGCTTGTGAAGTTGAAACTGTTTCAGAGATTGGTGAATCAATTGGTTACTATATGACAGTTTGTGATGATTTAGTTCTTGCAGAACAATATATTCCGATTTGTGAGTCTATTACGGCAGAAGATTTACAGAATGTAGCAAAAAAATATCTTGATATTAATAATGCTGTTATTTCTGTATTATCTCCAAAATCATTATAGAGAATGATTGAAACTCATAAAAAAAATGTTATAATGAGCATGCAATCCTAAGAATAGCGAGGCTTACAATATGAAAAAATACGGTCTCTTAATTGTGTGTTTATTAGTTTCAACCATCTTGTTATCAGCTTGCAATGTTGCGCCAAATTCACCGATAAAATATGAAAGAAAATTTGGAAAATATTTTCAATCAGAAGGAAATAAGCCGGCTGGTGGTGTGATTGATTTGAGCGAAGGGCCAAAACTTAGGTATGATGCAAAACTTGGGCCGAAAGATTTGAATTTTGATTTTAAAATAATAAATCCTTATTAAAAAAACATGGAAGATATTAAAAATAGAAAATTTGTTGGTAAATTAATTTATGCAGTGCTTACGGAACGAAAAAATGTCCGTGAAGCTATAAAGCTTTTTCCAAAGAGTAAAGATAAAAATATAGAATGCGCTTATCATGCTCTTGTTCATTATGCAGCAGATGAAGAGATGAGGTATCTTGATATTGAATATAGAGAAGCTCAAGATGATTATTTAGAATTTCTAGCTCAAACATTGAGTGAAGGTAAAAATCTACCTAAAAATATTATTGAAGAATATAAACCTTATTATAAAGGTGTTGCAAGAGTTTGGGAAACTGGGGTAAAAGGGTTTTGGGAAGAGTTTAAAAGGTTTATTTGTATATCTTAATTTCGTTGTATAATTTTTACTATGTTGGCGATTTTTTTTAAGATAAAAAATTTTTGGTTTAATTTATCCGATAAAATAAGGTTTATTTTTATTGGCGGATTAAATGCTTTAATATCTTATATTATTTTTTCTATATTATGTTTATTATTTGGAGTTGAAGTATACCAAATTTCGTTAGCTTTATCTTGGTTTTTTTCATCTATAATTTCTTTTTTGACTCAAAAATATTTTGTATTTAATGTAAAAGGCAATTTTATAAAACAATATTGTAAATGTTTAACTACTTGGTTTTTTAGCTATTTTATTAATGCAATTGTTTTAGAATTATTAGTAAAAAAACTCGGATTTAATGTTTATTTAGGACAAATTTTGGCAACACTTGCGTGTGCAATTTTTACTTATGTATTGTTTAAAAAGTTTGCGTTTTGTAAAAGATCTAACGATTAAATATTATTGTTGCTTTGTGTTATAATATTAGCGTTATTTTGAGGTCTAAATATGCATATACAAGAATTTGATTATGAATTACCAGAAGAGTTGATTGCTCAACGTCCAAGTGAAAAAAGAGAAAACTCCAAAATGATGGTGCTTAATCGTGAAAAGCATCAAATTGAGCATAAAAACTTTTTTAATATCGTTGATTATTTAGATGAAAATTGTGTACTTATTTTAAATAATACAAAAGTTATGCCTGCACGTCTTTATGGTTATAAAGATACTGGTGCAAAAATTGAGGTTTTTTTACTTAAGAAATATGATGATCAAAACAGGTGGGAAGTTCTTATTCGCCCTTCAAAGAGAGTTAGAGTAGGAACAATTATAAAGGTAAGTGATGAGTTATCTGTAGAGGTTATGATGCCACTTCCAGATGATGGTAAGTGGGTTGTAAAAATGATTTATGAAGGTGATTTACTTCAAATTTTACATAAAGTCGGGAATATTCCATTACCTCCATATATTGAAAGAAAAATGGCAACGGAAGAGCTTCGTCAACTTGATTTTGAAAGATATCAAACTGTTTATGCAAAAAATGAAGGCTCTGTTGCTGCACCTACTGCTGGTTTGCATTTTACTGAAGATATTTTGAATCAATTAAAATCAAAAGGTGTGGAAATTGGCTATGTTACTCTTGATGTTGGAATTGGTACTTTTAGGCCTGTAAAATGTGAAAATATTTTAGATCACCAAATGGATTCAGAAGCGTTTGAGATTTCAGAAGAAACAGCTGAGTTGATTAACAGAGCAAAAGCAGAAGGCAAAAAGATTGTTGCAGTAGGAACAACAACTGTAAGAACTTTAGAATCCGCTTATAAGATTTATGGTGAAATAAAGGCTTGTAAATCCGCTTCTAACCTATTCATTTATCCTCCTTATAAGTTTAATGTCGTAGATAAATTAATTACAAATTTCCATTTACCAAAATCTACATTATTAATGCTTGTAAGCGCTCTTGCGACAAAAGATTTTATATTTGAGGGATACGCAGAAGCGATAAAGGAAAAATATCGTTTTTACAGTTATGGCGACTGTATGTTTATCAGCTAAAACTAAAAAGTATTCTTTGAATGTTTTATAGGCTCATTTGTGAAACATTTACAAGTTCATGAAGCTCTATACTAAAAGCTTTAGCAATTCTGTATAAGGTCTCAATTGTAGGAGAAGACTCACCTCTTTCAATTGCTCCTACAGAGTTTTTACTTAAATCAGCAAGCTCTGCAAGTTTTTCTTGAGTTATACCCAACCTTGTCCTCTCAAGCTTCACTTTAAGACCAACTTTTTTGTTAATATTATCTTGCATACTAGTCATACTAATCACTATGCTAGTCTATTGGCATAAATTATTCAACAGCGTAAACTAGTTATAAGAATGCTTAATCTAGTTTATGGAGAATAAAAATGTTAATGGAAGATTTTTTAGCTGAAACTTATTATCTTATTCCAGCACTCAAATCAAATTATGAGCATATTCATTCTGAGATGTGTCAATATTTTGGTCTATTTACGAAGAATAATTTATTGGATGAATATAAAGCTATTCAGGGTTATATTTATATTAATTTAACAATTATTGAAAATTTGGAAAGGACTTTAAGTGCATATAATGATTTAGTTCAAGAAAGTTACACAAATAAATGATACAAAATCTTCTTTTTGTTTTATAATAACTAACATAGAGAGGTATTAAAAATGTTAGATATAAGAGTAATTAGAGAAAATCCTGAAAAAGTAAATGAACTTTTAAAAAGAAGAAACCCAGATTTATCTATTGATGAAATTCTTGAAATAGATGCAGAGCGTAGAAAAATTCAGACTCAAGCAGATGAATTAAGGGCGCAACGTAAAAATGAATCACAAAAAATTGGTATGATGAAAAAGAATGGTGAAAACACTGACGCTATTCAAGAAGAAGTTCGCAAGCTTGGTGATGATATAAAACTTTTAGAAGAAAAACAAGTTGAATTAGATACAAAGCAACGTGATTTGCTTCTTAGAACTCCAAATACTCCTGATGAAACAACTCCGATTGGTCAATCAGAAGACGATAATCCTACTATTTCAACTTGGGGTAAGCCAACAGAGTTTACATTTACCCCAAAAGCTCATTGGGATTTATGTGAAGAAAAGAATATTGTTGATTTTGAACGTGGAGTTAAGCTTTCTCAATCAAGATTTACTTTATATCGTGGAAAAGGCGCAAGATTAGAACGTGCTATTATCCAATTCTTCTTAGATTTACACACAGAAGAACACGGATATGAAGAGATTTTACCACCATTTATGGCTAATGCTGCAACTATGACTGGTACTGGTCAGCTTCCAAAATTTGCAGAAGATATGTATAAGTGTGTTGATGAGGATTTATACTTGATTCCGACAGCAGAAGTTCCTGTAACTAATATTTATGCTGGTGAAATTTTAAGTGAAGATGATTTACCTAAATATATGACAGCTTATACTCCTTGTTTTAGAAGAGAAGCTGGTTCAGCTGGTAAAGATACAAGAGGTTTAATTAGGGTGCACCAATTCAATAAAGTTGAAATGGTAAAACTTACAACTCCTGAAACATCAGCTGATGAACATGAAAAACTAACTAAGAATGCTGAAAAGTGTTTAGAATTACTAGGACTTCCATATAGAAGAGTTGCTCTTTGTACAGCAGATATCGGATTTAGTGCTAACAAATGCTTTGATATAGAAGTTTGGATGCCTTCATATAATTCTTATAAAGAGATTTCAAGTTGTTCAAACTTTGGTGATTATCAAGCAAGAAGAGCTAATATTCGCTATAGAGATAAAGAAGGAAAAGTAAGATTTGTTCATACATTGAACGGCTCAGGTCTTGCGGTTGGCAGAACTTTTGCAGCTATTGTAGAAAATTTCCAACAAGAAGACGGAACAATAATTATTCCAGAAGTTTTAAGAAAATATACTGGATTTGATAGGATATAAAGAGAGAAGTATTAAGAGGGTTTTAAACCCTCTTTTTTTTATTTGAAATTAATTATAATAATATTTTCAATAAATATTTTGTTATGCTTCTTTTATGTTATGATGTAGAAGTATTAGTTAGAGGGATCCGCCTCAGGTTGGGTAAACGTATTCAATTTAGTTGAATAGAAATGGAAGTAAAGAGTTTTTATACCATTTTATTTACCCCGCCCCAAAGGATAGAAAGAGAAAAAATGGAAAAGAACAACGAAACTTTGAGCGTGCTTCGTCACTCTTGCTCACACATCATGGCACAAGCTGTACAGAAATTGTTTCCACAAGCAAAGTTAGCTATCGGACCATCAACTGACAGCGGTTTTTACTATGATTTTGACTTAACTGATGGTTATGCGTTTACACAAGATGACCTTGTTAAAATCGAAGAAGAAATGAAAAACATTATTAAACAAAATTTAACTTTTGAAAAATATTTTGTTGAAGATGTTGACGCAAAGATTGCTGAATTCAAAGCAGAAGGCGAAATTTACAAAGCAGAATTATTGGAAGAACACAGAAACGACAATCCTACTTTGTATCTAACAAAAGACAAAGACGGAAACGTTTTATTCAATGACCTATGTGCAGGTCCGCATATTCCAAACACTTCTTACATTAAAGGTAACGCAATTAAGCTTTTGAAAGTTGCAGGAGCTTACTGGCGTGGTAATGAAAAGAACAAAATGCTTCAAAGAATTTATGCGACTGCTTATTGGAATAAAGAAGATTTACAAGCATATCTTACTTTTATAGAAGAAGCTGAAAAACGTGATCATAGAAAACTTGGTACACAATTAGACTTGTTCTCAACTCGTGAAGAAGTTGGTGGTGGTCTTGTTCTATGGCATCCAAATTTAGCTGTAGTAAGAGAAGAAATCGAAAACTATTGGAGAAGTGAACACCGCAAACGCGGCTATGTAACAGTTCATACTCCACAAATCGCTAAATCAAAATTATGGGAAATTTCAGGTCACATGGATCACTACAAAGAAAACATGTTCTTTGTTCAAAAAGACGAAGATTCTGATGAACAATTTGTAGTAAAACCTATGAACTGTCCGTTCCATATTATGATTTATCAAGCAAATAGATATTCTTACCGTTCATTACCATTAAGAATGGCTGAATTAGGAACAGTTTACAGAAAAGAAAAATCGGGAGCTTTAGCTGGTTTAACTCGTGTTCAAGGCTTCACTCAAGACGATGCTCATATTTTCTGTACACCTGAACAATTAGTAGACGAAATTAATGAAATCATTGATTTCGTAGCTGATACAATGGCAATCTTTAAAATGGATTTTGAAGTTGAATTATCAACTCGTCCTGAAAGCTACGTTGGTGAGCTTGAAAACTGGGAAAAAGCTGAAGCAGGATTGCAAGAAGCTATGAACAGACGTGGTATGAAATATGAAATCAACGAAGGCGACGGCGCATTTTATGGTCCAAAAATCGACTTTAAAGTTAAAGACGCTTTGGGTAGAACTTGGCAATGTGCTACAATTCAACTTGATTTCAACTTACCTGCAAGATTTGATATCAAATATCAAGATAAAGATGGTTCAATGAAGACTCCTATTATGCTTCATAGAGTTATTTTCGGATCAATGGAAAGATTCCATGGTATCTTGATTGAACATTATGCAGGTGCTTTCCCTACTTGGTTAGCTCCAACTCAAGTTGCGATTGTTCCTATTTCTAACGAAAAACACGCAGACTTTGCAGAAGCTGTTTACAAAAAACTTCGTGCTGAAGGAATTAGAGTAAAACTTGATGATAGATCTGAATCAATGAATTACAAAATAAGAGAATCGCTTCAAGACAAGAAAATTCCTTATGTTTGTGTAATCGGAGATAAAGAAATTGAAGCAAACTCCGTTGCTGTTCGTAAACGTGGCGTTGGTCAAGTTGGAACAGTTAATGTTGATGAGTTTGTTCAAAATATCTTGAAGGAAATTAAAGAACGAGCATAGGGGTAAATGTATTTGAGAGATTAATCCAAATACAAAACCTTGATTTATTCTTAGTGGCGGGTTGCAGAATGCAACCCGCCACATTGTATGTCAAAATTTTATATTAAGCCTCAGCTAATCCAACTCCATCACTAATAAATTTTAGGTTGTTTATCATAAAGTAATTATTATCTAAATTAAATTCTTTTAAGTTTTCTAAAACAAAATAAGTCGATCCTGATCCTGACATTATTGATTGTGGATAAGTTGATTTAATCTTTTGTAGTTCTTTGTAATCGTCAAAAACTGCATATTCTAAATCATTATACAAATATGGATTTATATCATCTCCATCTAAAATCGCAATTAACATTTTTTCAGTCATGTTATTTTGTGGTTTATATTCTTTTAATGAATATTTTTTATAAGCTTCACCTGCTGAAATTCCTAATTTTTTAGGTTTGATTAAGGTTAAAGCTGATTCAGCTGGTGGAAGTTGTTTTGTTATTTCGCCTCTTGAAGTTGCAAGTATTGTGCCACCATTCAAACACACATTCAAATCAGATCCTAATTGGGCACAAAGTTCATTTAATTCTGTATCATTAAATTTTTCTAATAAATAATTCAATCCCCAAATTGTTCCTGCTGCGTCTGTGCTTCCGCCAGCTAGACCAGCTGCAATAGGAATATTTTTTTCTATGTGGATATTAATTTCAAGGTTATTAATACAAGCTTTCTCTAAATATAATTTTGCGGCTTTATATACGAGATTTTTTTCATCATAAGGTATTTCATTGCTCGTACCTGATAAATTAATTTGTAAATTGGTAGATTCTTTAGTAGAAATTGTTAAATAGTCGTACAAATTTATCATTTGCATAATACTTTTGATATTATGAAAACCATCTTCTCTTTTATTTACCATTTCTAAAGTTAAATTAACTTTGGCTGGGCATTTAATTTTTATACTGTTTTTCATACACTAATTCTATCATAAAAATCATTCTCAAGGATTACTTCTCCAGTAGATTTAAAAAGGTTGAAATATAGTTTATTATTAAAGTGTAAGTCGGGGACGCTGATGTATTGTCGCTTTCGACGCTGTATGAAAATATTTGGCATTGTGTGTGTGTTCGACTTACTTCTTAAAACTCAAATTTATCTTTTCATAATTTAACCAACTCTCTTTGTCTCTCTTCCAAAGGGAGTTTTTTGTACTTAAAAATTTTGTTTTGATATGCTTTTAAATATTAATTTGATAATGTTTTCGTTATTTGATATAATTAGTTTGTAAGGCTATAAAATTAAAGCTGGGGAAAGATGGAGACAATAAATAATAAAACACTGGAAAAGCTAAAATATGAGCTTGTTCGAGATGGTATAGTTACTTATGAGACATTAGAAAAAGCTGAAGAGCTTGCTAATGTTCAAAATATTAACATTGGACAAGCGTTAATAAATTCTGCAATTCTAAATGAAGAAACTTTGTTAAAGTTTTTAGAATCAAAGCTTCATATTCCTTATGTAAATTTAGAGGATTATAACCCAGATCCAAAATGTTTTAATTTTGTAGCATTTGCTGATGCTAGAAGATATCGTATTATTCCTTTGTTTAAAATTGAAGATGTTTTAACGGTTGCGATGGCTGATCCTTTAGATTTGTTTGCGATTGATAAAATTATTGAAACTGCTGAATGTTCAATAGAGCCTGTTATTGCTTCTGAAAAAAGTATTATTAAAAAAATTGATGAATATTATAAAGTAGCGGATACCGTTGAAAACATTACCTTATCAAAAGGAATAGAAGATTTTAATTGGACTGATGAATTGCATAAAGAAGATTCAGGTGAAGAACATATTCAAAGAGTTATACGCGCTATTCTTAAACAAGCAATTATTGAGGATATTCATGAATTGAATCTTGAACAAGTAGAAGAAGGTCTAAAAGTTGTATTCAAAAAAAATGGAGAAATTTTTGATAGAGGCATTTTGCCAGCTATTTTAAACGCTTCTTTTGTATCAAAACTAAAAACCTTATCGAATCTTGATCCGTCTGTATGTGAAATTCCTCAACTCGGTAAGCTCTGTTTTAAAGTAGAAGAGATCATTCTAATCGCTTCGGTTTCGTCTTTCCCTACAATTATGGGTGAGAGGATTTCTTTGAAAATATATAAACCACCGTTGGCTTTAGATAAAATTATTCCAGATGAAAAACAACGTGAAATTCTTTTAAATTCTGTAGAAAAACCAGGTATTATATTGGTTTGTGGGTCGCCATTAAGTGGAAAAACGCACATCATATATTCATTATTAATGGAAACTTGTGAGTTGAATAAAAATATTATGACAATAGAATCTATTGCAAAATATGATTTAAAGCATGTTAATCAATGTGAATTAAATGAAAATATTGGTTTTAACATGGACAAAGCTCTTCGATTCGTAGAATTTCAGTCCCCTGATGTTATTTATTTAGAAGGAATTAAGACGAGAGAAGCTTTCGAGTTTTTATCAGAATTGTTTTATAATGATAAAACTATTATTACAGAATTTATGGCAAATAACATGACTGATTTAAGACAAAAGCTTGCTTTTGATGATTTCCAATCATTTAAATCGTTAATTTCTTGTCTTGTATTTATTCATTCAAGAGAAAGTATTGAAGTTTTTGATAAATCAACTTTGCAAAAATATTTAGCTTAAATGTTTTTTAAATGATTAATGTCTAGTTTTGGCTCAAGTAGGATAGATATTGCATCAATTCTGTATTTTTTGCAGTTTGGATTTTCTTGTATGTATAAAAAAATCCCCTTTTTTATATTTTGGTATTTTGATTTTGTAATAGCTTCTAATGGACTTCCACATATCATAGTCCGACGAGTTTTCACTTCGCAAAAAATATAAGTATCTTTGTCTTTTGCGATTATATCTATTTCACAATAACGTGAGAATCTTCTGTTTGTTTCAATAATTTTATAACCTTGTTTGGTTAAATACTCTACCGCTAGTTTCTCACCTTGTTTACCAGTTGTTATGTTGTTCATTGGTTTATTTCCATTCTGGATAATAATAAATTGTAATTCTATTTTTAATTTTTAATTTAGCGTGACCACCCATAATGAGATTCGTTAGTGAACCACTTGGAGGTAAAATTGTGAGTGCCCATTTAAGCGGATACACTATAAGACTTCTGTCTTGTCCAGTAATCTCGTATTCAGAAGAAAACTGACCTTTTATTATTTTGTTTGGTTTGAAATCACTAAATATTATACTAGCAGGAATCCCATTCATGCCAGGAGTAATAATTGCGGAAATTTTTGATTCAAATTCTTCACCACGTTTGAAAATTAATTTATTATTATATAAAACATCTTTTGAAACTCTAAAATGAATTATTTGTCCTTCAAAAACATCTTTTTCTGATTTTATTGGCTCTGTAACTTTAAGTATGATTGGGATTTTTGTAGTTGATTCAAAATTATAATTTTGATAAGTTTCTACGGGTTTAATATTTTTATCAAGTTCTAATGCGCATTCATCTTGTACGCTAAAAGCAGAACAAGATGAAAAAAGAATAAATAATAATAGGTAAAAAAACTTATTCATAATCTAAATCTCTTGTGTTTTTAGGATTTTTTGATTTTTCAACAACTTTTTGACGATTTTCTAAAGATGTTAAAAGAAAATTTTGGTAGTATTCGTTGTTTAAATATGTATTATTTATGAGAAAACTAGGATATTGTGTATAAATTTTTTCATAAATATAGGCTAATCTTTTTGAAGTTAAATTTGAACCTGAAATCATATCTTGTCTTGCTTGAGGACAAGTTTTATGAATATAAGTAATTAAACCCAAGGGATTATATCCAGCTTTAACCATATAATCAACAGCGAGTTTGTCAAATAATAATTCATATTTTTTCGGAGCTGCTTTTATTTTTACAGAACTAAGCCATCCTGTTCCGCCTTTATAAGAACGAATAGCAGCTGGAATCTCTCGTGAAATATATGCTGCTAATTCATCATCAGATTCTATTTGTCTATAAGCATCACCATATATAATAACTTGGCGTTTTGTGAGTGTTTTATCTGCTTTTAGAAGATTTTTTTTGCCATTTTCGTCGTATACAAACGTAACTCTTTTTTCAAATTTATTAGAGTTTAAAATCTTCATGCCCGTGTTATTTATTTTTGTATAGATTGCGTTTTCTTTAACAAGTTTTGCATCATTTGCGTAAACAACATTTGTCGCTAATAAAATAAGCGTTATTAATAAAACTTTTTTCATACTTATAAATCTCTTTCAAACTATATTTTAACATATATTTTAATAAGCTAAAATCCTATATCGTGACTATATTTTATTTATAGTCCACCATACATTTTAGAAAGAGACTCTTTTGACTCTGGAGGTAAGTACATTTTATTAGGATTATTCCACCAAAATCCATTCATATTTTTTAACCCTAATCTATGATAAAACTTTTCAGAATCACCATTTTTAAAAATTAATTCTATATTTCCGTTACAGCGAGCTTCATTACTTCTTTTTAATGCAATTTGCATTAGTCTTGTACCAATGCTTTTATATTCTTCTAAACCCTTAGTATAATAAGGGGTTCTTGGATTAGAAAAGTTTCTTAATGTATCAACAAAAACATGGCTTGGATCTTGTGAATACTCAAGCTTGTCATAATCTAAAATTTTTTTAATTTTTAACTCAATTAGACCGATAGTTTGTTCTAAGTCATCTCTTAAAAGGTATATTTCGCTTAATGGATTAGCATTTTTAAACACATTCAAAAATGCTTCTTTTCCATTTGCATTCATCACACGAACTTTACCAATTAAACCGTTTGGCATCATTCCAATATTGCAATGCGTAAGAGTTTCAACTGGTGTTATAGCTTTAAAAGTAGGCTTTGTTGAAACATTTTGCTTTATATTTGAATAATATTGATATGGGGTTGTATATATTTTCATACTATATATAAACCCTGTAAAAATATTTTTTGCGCTCTAAATATTTTTAAGCATGAATTTATTTTTTTCAAACTTAATCAAACCATCTTTTTGCATCTTTGATAATTCAAAACTCATTGCTGAACGATCAATATTCAAATAATCAGCTAAATCTTGACGATTGAATGGAATTTCAAAAATATTACTCTTATTTCTTCTAGCTTCGTTAGAAAAGTAAGTTAAAAGCTTTTCTCTAATTGTTTTTTGAGAAATATTTTCAATTTTTTGAAGAAGCTCAATATTTTCTTTAGAAAGAATTTCAAAAAGATTATTTATTAAAAGCCTATGCTTGCTACAAGCATTTTGACACATTGATGTACATTTTTGATAGCTTAATAAAAGTAATTTAGCTTTTCCAACAGACACGGCATCAATGCTGGATTCAATATTTTTTGAAGCAACAAATGCAAGCGCAATATTATCATTCACCCCAAGTTGAGTCACAATAATTCTTCTTCCCCAATAAGAATCTTTTTCAATATTTACAGCACCTTCAAGTACCAGATAAATATTATTAATTAAATCACCTTGGCGAATAATTAATTCTCCATCATCGTAAGTTTTTATACGAGCGTTGAAACACTCAAGCATGGCTTTTAATTCTTCTTCGCTTATTCCAAAAAATACTGGAGAATTTTTTATTTGATTATAGTAATTTTGCATCTTTCTTTCCTTCCTTTTGTGATTTTCGGGATTGCTTCGTCGGTAGTAAATCTCCTCCTCGCAATAATTTTATCTGTCGTTGCGAGCGAAGCGAAGCAATCCAGTTATCCAATAATCTTGTAATATAGATCTTCCCAATTAGGATTAATAGATTCAATTAATTTTAATTTATTTTTTCTGGAACCACCTTTTATCTGTTTTTCTCTAATAATAGCTGTTTCTATACTTTCATAGACTTCATAATATCCTAATTTATCAACACCATATTGACTTGTAAAAGATTTTACAACTTTGTTTTTATGCTCATATACGCGTTTAACTAAATCAGAGGTTACTCCTGTATAAAGAGTTCCATTTCTTCTATTGAACATTATATAAATATAACCTTTTTTCTTCATATAATTTCTTTCTGGATTGCTTCGTCGGGGATAAATCCCCTCCTCGCAATGACAATGTGATCCACCAACACGAACCCATTTGTAATCTCATCTAATAGCGGTCTTGTGAAATTAATTCATTCTTGTAGTCTTTAGACCAAGTAGCGACCCCTTATTGTAAAAAATGTTGGAATTACAACAGACATGTTGTTAAACATAGTTTATAATAAAAATGTAAAAAACAAAAGAACGAATAAGAAAGGATTTATAAAATGGCTACAGCTCAAGAAAAAAACCTTATAGATTTATTAGATGGCTATGTTGAAAAGGGAGGACACCACTTAAATGTGAACGTCTTTAATAGGGATACACTACTCGATGCTCAGGCACATCCGGAAAAATACCCTCAGCTAACTGTGAGGGTTTCCGGATACGCTGTAAATTTTAACAAGCTAACAAAAGAACAACAAGATGATGTAATTTCTCGAACCTTCCATGGCGGTTTGTAATTTCCGCCTTTATAAATTTGACTTCCGAGCACTGTCCAAACGGATTGCCAATTCTGGGAATCCGTTTTTTAATTTTTTGCGTTATTCTTCGATAATAAAATCTGCGATATCTTTTAAAGACACATTTAATGCTATTGCAATTTGATATAAACAATAGATTGAAGGACTACGCTTCCCAGTTTCAATACCTGCAACATAAGAAGTATCTATAGAAGCTTTTTCTGCTAATGCTTCTTGGGTAAATTATAAAAGCTATTGAAAAAAAGATAATAAGCACAAAAGATGTTAGTAAAAAATTTCGAAAAAGATTTATAAAAGTTTCAAAAAAAATGAATTTTGCTATTCAAAATTTAAATTATAAATTAAGTCCACAGGAACAAGCCTTTTTATTTCTTGCAGGAAAAGGAAAGAACGAATATCAAATAAGAAATACATTAAATCTTAAAGGTAAATATCATTCTTACTGTATAAAAGAATTAATCCTTTGGAAATTAAATTCAAAAAACTTGGCAGAAGTCATAATAAAATATTATGCATTGGAAAATATGTAGTTATAATGATAAAAAATATTACTATATATTTTAAAAATTTATATGTTGCTAACCCTTTAATTAATTAACATATAGCTAATTTGTTCCAATAAAACTATAACTTTTTCTGCCCCCCGCTAGCGCAGTTTTTCCAAGTTGAAGTTGGTATTTAAAACAAGCTTAAATTGTTAGAAGATAAAATGAAAATAAGTTATTCTGTTATCATGGAAGATTTTTTAACCATATTTGGACAAAGAGTTAGAGAATTTCGACGCCAAAAAGGTTACAGCCAAGAGGTTTTAGGAGAACTGGTTGGTGTTTCAACAAATACAGTTGCATCTTGGGAGAGTGGTAATGTTTTACTAAAAAAACGCAACTTGGAAGATTTATGTAAAGTTCTCAATGTGTCACCTTATGATTTATTTGCGCGTCCAATTTCAAAAAATAAAATAGAAGAAGGTTCTGTTTTATATGAAATATTAAACAAGGTGACATTACTTTCAATTGAAGAACAAAAACAATTATTAGAAATTGTGAAGACTTTTTTATAATATTATTCAAACGGATTGCTAATTTTGGGAATCTGTTTTTTTTATTTTTTGTGGGTAAATTAAAAGCTATAGTTGTAGGTGCGTATAAACGCACTCTTGTTTTTCAACTTCTCAACTAATCAAGCACTGTCCAAACGGATTGCCAATTCTGGGAATCCGTTTTTTAATTTTTTGCGTTAAATCTAAAAATATCTTGGTCACTTGATCACTTGGTCACCTGATCACTATAAAAAAGGAGAATAAAATGACATTTAACGCATTAAAAGAAAAAGGATTACCACTAGAAAAACAACTTAGAAACTGGCATCTTATTGTAAGAGAGCCT
Organism: bacterium; assembly: GCA_017482685.1. GTDB lineage: Bacteria > Cyanobacteriota > Vampirovibrionia > Gastranaerophilales > Gastranaerophilaceae > CAG-196. The sequence continues at coordinate 44,858 of JAFUMP010000025.1, forward strand.
TATAACAAAAACGAAGTTGATTGTTATTCAAGGACTCGTCAAATTCTTATGAACGGTATTGAAGTAGAAGCTTGGAATTTTAAACACGCTTTTTCTCGTCTTTGTCCTGACAAGGAAGCTTGCGATTTAGTTACAATGACTCGCAGAATAGAAGATCAACAGCAAACAACTATAAATTGGCTTGCTCCAAAAGACCAATCAGTTTTAGAAACAACTTTAGGCTATGAACAAGTTGCAGTTGATTTAACAGCTTGGCTGGCACAAAATGAGCCTGATAAATATGTTAAAGAAACCTACGATTTTGGGCTTTTGGAGGACTTTGACCATTTATATCGTTATGCACAATGGGCTTATATGGAAGAAGGGATTTGTCCTAACGAAATAGTTCAGGCTCAAACAGATGTTATAGTTGGACGCCCGACTCAACATCATCATAACTGTAATGCTTTAAGATTAAGAAAGCCTTACGATAAAGCAACAACCGCACCGCAAACGAAAGTTAATCTTATGACTTTGGTATCAGCTGAGCAACAAACTCACAACTATTATGCTGAACACGGATTTTGCTATGGAAACCACGTTTTAAGAGAAACTTATGCAGAAATTAAAGATGTTGAAGAAGAACACGTAACAATGTATGAATCACTTATAGATCCAACAGAAAGTTTGTATGAAAAACTACTTCTTCACGAATTTACGGAGGTTTGTAATTATTATACTTGTGTAGAAGACGAAGTTGATGAAAGGCTTAAAAAGATTTGGGAATTTATGCTTGATGTAGAAATCGGACATTTACATATTGCTGCAGATTTATTCAAAAAATACGAAAAACGTGATCCAGAAGAAATTATTGGTGAAGATATAATTATTCCTTGTAGATTCACTTCTCAAAAAGAATACGTAACTAAGATTTTAACTTCACAAGTGAATAAACGCTTAGGAACAGATAAAGATTATATGAATATTGATGAGCTTCCTAGTGATTGGGTAAGCTATGATATTCAAAGAAAGGCTAACGAGCTTGGCTCACCTACTGAAAGCACAATTTCGATTATTTCAGAACACATGGGACGTGATATTGTAAGAGCTGATAAAAAATTAGCTGATAAAGAAGTTGAACTTCTAGAAAAAGGACTTCAGGAAGAAGCTCTAGCTCCTGATACAGTTTATCCTGAGAGTTTGCAAAAAATGATTGACGAATACGAAGAAAATCAAGCTATCAAAGAAAAATTAGAAGATGAAATTTATTAATATTATTTTGTTTTTTAAGACTCTTCCTTGCCTCCCCTTTTGGGGATGGCTAAGGTTAGAGTAAATTTTAAATCTTGATTAGAATATATTTATTAATAAGCCTTTTTATTGTATAATCTTTTTTATGAAAAATAGATTAGCAGGAAATGTTGCATTATTTTTAACTGCCCTAATTTGGGGACTTGGTTTTGTGGCTCAAAGAGCAGGCATGGAATTTATTGGTCCATTCACTTTTAACGCTGTAAGAAGCTTTTTAGGTGCATTGAGCTTGATTCCATTAATATTATGGGTAAAGTATTCAAAACCAGATAAGCGTACCGAAAAAAGAAAATTTGTACAACGTGTAGGCTTAGCAAGAGCAGGCATTTCTTGTGGTATAGCATTATTTATTGCAATGTCTATTCAGCAATACTGTATGCAATTTGTAGGCGCAGGGAAAGCTGGGTTTATAACCGCATTATATATAATTTTTGTTCCTATTTTTTCAATATTTATGGGTTCAAAAATTGCTAAAAGGGTTATTTTTAGTGTATTTTTATCTGTTGTAGGCTTGTATTTATTATGTTTTCATCCTGACGGTGGATATTCAATCTATGATTTGTGGCTATTAATTGGTGCAATATTCTACGGTGTACATATTTTGGTTGTTGATAATTATTCAAAGGTGCATCCTATAAAGGCTTCTTGTGTACAGTTTTTGGTTGTGGGTATTTTATCATTGATTCCTATGTATTTGATGGAATCTCCAACTTGGACAAGCTTAGTTGAATGTAGAGTTCCATTATTATATGCAGGTTTTTTAGCGTGTGGTGTTGCTTATACTTTGCAAATGTTCGGTCAAAAACATACATTTCCAGTTTTAGCTTCATTAATTTTATGCTTAGAATCAGTATTTGCGGTTATTGGGGGAGCATTAATTTTAGGCGAAGTTTTAAATATGAGAGAGATTATAGGCTGTGTTTTAATGATTTCAGCATTTATTATTGCTAATACAAAAGTGGAGCAAAGATTTTAGATGCTAAGACAGCTTTTACCAGTATTATTACTAACTATTTCAAATGTATTTATGACATTTGCTTGGTATGGTCATTTAAAGTATAAAGGCTCAGCTTTGTGGATTGTAATACTTGTAAGCTGGGGAATTGCATTATTTGAATATTGTTTTCAAGTTCCTGCAAATAGGATTGGGCATGAGTATTTTACTGCTGCACAATTAAAAACAATGCAAGAAGTAATTACCTTAGTGGTTTTTAGTATTTTTTCAGTTTTATATTTGAAAGAAGATTTTCAGTGGAATTATTTGGTAGGCTTCGGCTTTATTATTTTAGCTGTCTTTTTCATATTTAAAAAATGGTAGTAGAAAAATTTTTAATAGATTTTAAAATAAAATGACAAATATTTCTTTTCAATCAAAAATACGTATAATTCCAAATAGTAAATTTAATCAAAAAACACGAAATATTGATAAAAATTTTCTTATTGATTATCCTTGGGGTTTAAAAAACAGCGTATTAGGAAATCAATTTTATACAACAGATGTTCTCGACTGTAGCGTTTTGGGATTAAGATGTAAAAATAAGGTTTTGGGTTTGCATATTGGTCCATATAGTAATGATAGCTATAATTTTTCTAATATAGAAAAATTTATAGAAAAGACAATATCTGTAAAGGATTCTAGCTTAAAAGGTTTTTTAATTGGTTCTAAGATGGGGTTTGATGTCTATGAAGAGAGTGAAAATCTTTTTGAGAAATTTAGAAACTTTTTACGAAATCATAAAATACAATTTAGTGAATTAAGAGGCGGTATTGGTGCAAAAAATATTTTTTATAGTGCTGAAACTGATGAATTATTGATTGGAACAGATTTAATTGAAAAAGAGCAGATTAATATTAATAAAACAAAAGCAATAGATTATGCAAGACATATTTTTGAGGAAATTCGTTTATTAGATCAGGATAAAATTTCTTGGTAAATTTTGAGATTAGTAAGTATTTAGTAAATTCTATTGAAATAATAAGTTGTTTTATGTTAAAATCAATTTATTGAAATTTAAATAACTAGGTGCGTGGCACTCTGCCGAGCAAAAGCTGACTAAATGTCAGGTTTTGAGAGAGGTAAGGTAGCACCGGAGCGAAGCTCCCCGCTAACGACTGCTACACACTAAAACTTGAAAACTAAATACATGGGTGCGTGGCACTCTGCCGAGCAAAAGCTGACTAAATGTCAGGTTTTGTGAGAGGAAAGGTAGCGCTGGAGCGAAGCTCCCCGCTA
>JAFUMP010000026.1 GCA_017482685.1 bacterium
TGTTGATGGACTCATTACGAATTTTACCTACTTCGAGAATACAGATGGACAAATTATCGACAATGTAATATCCCCTTTTATAAGTAGCTACGAACACATAATCCCACGCTCTAAAAATGGAAAAAACGCTCTGGGAAATGGACTTATGTTCCACACAATATGTAACAAAAAACGTGGCAATACGCCTTACACAGAATTCTTAGAATACCATCCTGAACTAGAAAAAAATATAAAAAAACAAATTATGTTTTTTACAGAAGCTTTATTAAAAGGCGAAATGGAAGACTCTTTAAAATATGAACCACTAAAGGTAACTCGCACACTTAATGAATATACAAACTCACAGATTATTCCTGACATAAGAGAATATTGCATAAAAAGAATTCAAGCTGTTTCTGAAAAAATATACTCTAAAAACAACCTTGAAGCTCAAGAAGCAAATACACAATATAAAATTTTTACAGAATTTCTAAACGAATTTGAAGAAATATATAACCAAAAAAGAGGTCATTGTGAACATAACGATAAACAACTTTAACAACACAAATATAAACTACAAATCACAACATAAACTTGAAACCTTTAAATACAAAGACTTAAAAAAAATACCACATCTTACTTGCGCATGCTGTGGCAAAGAAATGATTACAGTTCAAGATCTTTATGGAGCTTTTAGAACAATTACGCTTCCATTAAGAAGCATTATAAAAAAGGGATTTTTTAAAAGCTGGGAACAATCAAAACCAACTTGGGATTTATTAAATCAATTAGCTACAAAATACCCTGATAAATCTTTAGATCAAATGCTTGCAGCAGATGAAGATTTACAAACTAAATTAACAGATACTATTGAACAAAGTGTATACATGAACCCAAAAGGATTTAAAATAAAGGATTCAAAACAATTACACAATCATGTTAATGGACTTTATAACAATATTCGTTCATATTCTAGAAGTCAACTGAGAGGTTCTGGACAAGTGATGAAAAGATTTCAAGCATTTAAACCTATTTTAAAAGATGAAAAACTTGCAGCATTTGAACAATTAGAAATTTATGCTCAAAAATATCCTAAAAAGACATTAAGTGAAATAATTAAAATGGATGAAATATATAAACATCATTTTATTAAAAATCGCATTTTTAGATATGAGCTTAAAGAAAAATCTGACTTCCATTTTCAAAATATAGAAACAATGCTCAAAAAATCTGCTCCTAAAAAAACTGATTACATAATGAATCTAAAAAGATGTGCAGTAGATTTGCTAGCAAGAGAACATGATGTTGATTCTCGTAGACTAAAACTAAAAGACTTTTATATAAATGCTCTTAAAGAGCTCAACTGCGAAAAATTAAAAGATAAAGTTTTAAACGAAGTTGAAGAAATCCCTATTATATACGTAAATAAAGACTCGTTTTTTGTAGATGCTTATAACAACAAATTCAATGACTACCAAATCATTATTTCTATTCTATCGCCATACGAAGCAACATTTGAACATATAATTCCAGCTTCCCAAAATGGCCCAGATGATATAAGCAATGGATTGGTTATGTGCCCTATTTGTAATAGAGCAAGAAAAGACACTCATTATATTGATTTTATTAAATATCATCCTCTAATGCCATATAACACCCAGAAACAGATTCTACAAATTTCACAACTAATTCTTGCAGGCAAGGCAGATGACTACTTAAGTCTTTATCCAATACAAGTTGCTAAAACCTTATCTGACTACACAAATGGAGCAATTTCACCGGATATTACTAGCTATTGCAAAAAAAGAATCAAAAAAGCTGATAACAAAATTCAAAAAGGATTTGATGAAATAAAAAAAATAAAAGAAGAACGAAATCAAATGCAAGCAGAAAAAGCAGAACTTGAAAAAAGATTACAAGAACTAGAGAATGGTATCATTGCAAAAAGAGCTCAGATAAAACAATCTAATAGTGCCATCTCACACGATCTTGGAATTAAACACGCATTAGAAAAACAAATTGAAGTTAAGAACAAATCTTAGATTACATTGCCATTAAAAGTTCACGAATAACTTTTGTTGCAACTGCTGTAGAAGCACCACTTGCATCATAATCAGGAGCAAGCTCAACTACATCAGCACCTACAATATTAAAGTTTGAAAGATATTTAAACCAGCCAACCAACTCTTTAAAATCAAGTCCACCAACCTCTGGAGTACCTGTACCTGGCATAATCGAAGTATCTAATACATCTAAATCAACAGTTACAAATATTGGTTTGTCTTTAAAACAATCTAGTTCTTTATGCTCATGAATCAATGTATTATGTTTTTTCATTAATTCAAACTCCTCTTTCATACCAGAGCGAATACCAATTTGTTTAAGGTTTTCAAACCCAACAATCTCCGCAGAATGACGTATTACAGCAGAATGCGAAAGAGGCTCACCAATATATTCTTTTCGTAAATCAGTATGAGCATCAAAATGCACAATCGCTAAATCTTTGTAAAACTCACTTACAGCTTTAATTTCAGGCAAAGTAACTAGGTGTTCTCCACCAATACCAAAAACTCTCTTGCCATCCTTATAAATTTGGCACACATTTTCTTCAATTACATCAAGCGATTTTTGAGTATTGCCTAAAGGGAATTCCAAATCACCAACATCATGAAAATTACAATCTTCCAAATGTTTATCAAAATAAGGAGAATATTCTTCTAGTCCCCAGCTTGCAAGACGAATTTGCTCTGGCGCAAAACGAGAGCCAGGACGATATGAAACAGTACCGTCAAAAGGCATTCCTAACATAACTATATTTGAAGATTCATAATCTTCATTTTGTCCCATCCAGTTTCTATCTAAAAACGGTCCATTAAGCATATCTATATCTCCTTTTATGTTAATTATTTATAACACAAAGAATTAGAAATTGTAAATTTGTATTTGAGCCTGTGGAAAAAACCTAGTTTTTCCGCAAACACATTTATTTACCAAAAAAGAAATTTTTCAAGCCATCTTCTCTACCATATTTATCATAATAGATTTGTTTAACTATACCACTTGGACACACTTCTTGATATTCCTTTATTGTTCCATAACGCCTTTTATAATAATCGTCTTTAATAGTTATACACGGTCTAAATCTATATATAGCCCAACAGTCATCTTCATAATTAAATTCATTACCAGGTCTTTTTACGAACAAATCGTCATCTTGACACCAAAATGATATCGGAGAACACTTTCGATCTGGATCTCTAAAATTAACCGAACCTTGCGCAACATCCATTAATACTTTACCAGAGCCTCTTTCAACTACGACATCCTCTTCAATATAGGAATTTTCAACAAAATCAATCAATTTATAATTTTTATCAAAAAGATAATGCACTTTATTATACAAATATTCTGGGTTAAATGATTCAATTAAAGAATTAAATAATTTTAGAGCATCTGTACGGGTGTCAAGAAATTTTCTCAAACCCTCTTGATAAGCACTACGATAAGCACTCTTAAAAGAAACTGTATCTGATTCTTGGCTAGTTGTTGTAGGCTTTTCTAATCTATTATTTTTCTTTAATTTCGTAGATACAACAAAATTGTTAACAGGTAAGACTCGCATAAAAAAATCCTCTTTTTATAATACACACTAATTTTTATATCATTAATTATATCACGCACACTATATTTTGAATAGTAAAATTTAACTAGCTCTAAAGTATTAATTATAAATAAAACTTTACAATTGCCAAATCAGTTATTCTACAAGGTTTTAGATAATTATATAGTTTTCAAGAGCTACTAATTTTGTAAAAAATATTGCCTAAATTTTATTTTCCTGTTATATTTTGTAGTGGACTCTTATAGTCCTTTAGTAGTACAGAAAAAAAAGGTTTAAAATTATGACATTACCAAACGTAGCGTATTTTTCAATGGAAATCGCAATGGATCAATCTTTAAGCACCTATTCTGGTGGTTTAGGATTCCTTGCAGGTTCTCACATGTTATCAGCTGGTTACTTACAAATGCCTATGGTAGGTGTAACAATGCTATGGTCTTATGGTTACTATGACCAACGTATCGACCACTCTGGCAATGTAGAAGTAGCTTATATTAGAAAATACTATGATTACTTAGAAGATACTGGAATCGTAGTTGATGTTGATACATTCGGAGAAAAAGTTAAAGTTAAAGCTTTCAAAGTTAATCCAGAATTATTTGGAACTTGTCCAGTATACTTATTAACTACAGATATTGATGGTAATAGCGACTGGGCTAAAAGCATTTCTCACAAATTATATGACGGTAATGAAAAAATAAGAATTGCACAAGAAACTGTTCTTGGTGTTGCTGGTATTAGAGTATTACAAGCTGCAGGATATAAATTTGATGTTGTTCACATGAACGAAGGTCATGCTTTACCTGCTGCATTTGAACTATTAAGACAATACAACGGCAATTTACAAGAAGTAAGAAAGAAAACTGTATTTACAACTCATACTCCTGTTGCAGCTGGTAACGAAGTTCACTGGGTTGATACATTATTAGAAGGTGGTTTCTTTGCAGGAGCTAGTCGTGAAACAGCTATTCAACTTGGTGGAGAAAACTTCTCACTTACAGTTGCAGCTTTAAGAATGTCAAGAATTGCTAACGCAGTTTCTCAGTTACATGGTTTAGTTGCTAACAAAATGTGGGAATGGGTAGAAGATAGATGCCCAATTAGAGCAATTACAAACGCAGTAAACTTAAATTACTGGCAAGATAAGAGAATGAGCGGTATTGCAAGTGATGAAAAACTTCTTTCTACTAAACGTGAGATGAAAGAAGAATTGTTCAAATATATTGCTAATGTGGCTGGTAAGAGATTCAATCCAGATGTATTAACAATCACTTGGGCAAGAAGATTTGCTGACTACAAACGTGCTTGGTTAATCTTAATGGATAAAGATAGAATCCAAAAATTATTAGACGAAAATAAGGTTCAAATCATTTTCGCTGGTAAATTCCACCCAGATGATGTTATGGGTAAAGAAATGTTCAATAAATTATTGAACAGATCTCACTCATTAAAGAATGTTGTTGTTCTTCCTGGTTATGAATTACAACTTTCTGGAATGCTAAAACGTGGTTCTGATATTTGGTTAAATACACCATTAAGACCATTTGAAGCTTCAGGTACTTCAGGTATGTCAGCTAACATGAACGGTGCATTACATTTATCAATCTTTGATGGTTGGACAGTAGAAGGTACATTCAATGGTATCAACGGCTACACTGTTGAATACGAAGGACTTGATGATGATATGCCTTGGGAAGAAAGACATTGGCAAGATCATAAATGTGTAATGGATATTATTGAAAA
>JAFUMP010000027.1 GCA_017482685.1 bacterium
CAAATCATCCCTACTTACTATAACAATAAACCTGAGTGGGCAAGATTAATGAGACAAGCAATCAGAACATCTGAAGCATACTTCAACTCTGATAGAATGGTAATCGAATACTATAACAGATTGTATGCTCCAATCGCACACGACGATTGTTCTGCTGGTGAAAAGAAAAAAGAAATGAACATTTCTGAAACACCAACTTTTGATGCTTGGACTTATTCAAATATCAAATAACATTAAATGTAAAAAAAAGGCTTTGAGATTAATCTCAAAGCCTTTTTTTTATTATTTTTATATTAATTCTTCATAAATTTGATTATATTTTTCCAAAATTTCAAAACTCCAAGAAGAATCATATTTTAGACAATTTTTAATCAATAAATTCCAACTATTTGAATTACTTTGGTACAAATTCAAAGCTTTTAAAAGCGGAGCCAAAAACAAAGCATTACTATCTTCATCAGCTAAAAGACTTTGTTTTGTTTTAAACCCACAACCTTCTGAAATATCATCAAAAATATCTGAAATGTTATCGTTCAATAAACCATTTCTTGAAGCAACTGGAACACATCCATAATTCATAGCAATTAAATGTATATTATCACTAAAATTAGCCCGTCTTGGTAATAAAATCATATCAGATGAAGCCAAAAATTTTGGTAAATTTATATCTGCATCGACAAAAACCCAACGTCCATTAAAATATTTATTATCCTCTAAAAATTTTATCCAATTTTTTATGAAATTAATTTTTAAGCCATCTTTAATACATATAATAACTTGAATATTTTTATGAAGCTCAAATAGTTTTAATATCGTATTAAACAAAATATCGACACCACTAGCAAAAATTTCAGCAGAAAGATTTGCAAACAAAAGCGGAGCTTGATAAAAAGAATCTAACGAGCCTACAATATTAACATTTTCATTTTTAAACAAAGTCGGATCTACAAAATTTGTCTTTATCCTATCAATACTAAATTCTTTTATCAAAGCTTGCTTATTTTTACTACGATTTTCTCTAAAATTATCAAGGCTAAATTCATGATATATTTTACGAGTATTTTCTCTTGGATAATCATTTTTATCACATCCTAAAGATATATATTCGCTTTTTTTAGAAGTTTTTTCAATATATTTAAACATTTTTCCAGATAAAATTGGCTTTTCAAAAACTTCATCATAATATGTTTTAGATATAGTTGCCCAAAAATCAGATTTTTTTAAAGAATAAATCATTGGATTAAAATACAATTCTTCTCCATAAGAAATATTTGGGAAAATCTGCATTATCCGAGCATTTAACCTATTGAAAATAATATTTTCATCAATTTCTTCGCCTTTATCAACATATTTTCTAAATTTATAATAATTCATGTAAATAAAATTCAAACACTCTTTCATTTGATAAAAACGCTTAGAATTATGTAAATTAAACAATCTTGCTAGATATTTCTTTATTAATGAATCTGATGTAATCTTTTTTAAAGCTTTTTTATCCGCTAAATTTATCGCAGCCCAAAATGCTTCAGACTTAGCTATATCAATTTGTGTAAAATCTTTTATTATCTGCAAAACTTTTATTCTTGAATACAAATTTGTTTCAAATTCACCACCTAAATAATATGGAATATTTTCACAATGCACAATATCAGGATAAAAATTTTCTTTACCCATTTTTTTTATAGCAATACGAGCTGCTTTTACCAATGGTGCTAAATAATATAAACGAGAAAGCTCCACAACAGATTTTAGCCCAGAAAAAATTGGAGAATAAATACCGTAGACCTGAATATTCGTATTATTTTTAGGGAATTTATATACAACTGCCGTTTGAATTTTATTTTGAATAAAAAAATCAAATGATATAGATGTTTTTTCTAAAACTTTTGTTTTTTCTCCATATTCAATCACCAGTTTTTGAGAAGGAGTAAACTCAGAATCAACATTTATAATTGGAATCAAAACCCTAATATCTTTATCAGGATATTGCTTTTGCATTTGAAGAATGTATTCTAAAGGCCCATCATTTCGTGAAGAATTTGGAGTAAATGGCGGACAATCCAATGTTAAATATATAATATTAGTAAAATTTTTCTGTATTTTTTCTCGTATTAATGCATTACAATTTTTTCTAATATAACGAAAATACATTTTTAAATCATATAAATAATCTCTTTTATCTTTAAAGACAATATCATCTATATCCTCAATTTTTTCCATAAAAATAGAGTCTAGATCATTTCCATGAGATGCAGTCGTATATAAATCCTGATTTTCTGATTCATCCATAGATTTAAATTAGCATGTTATAAAACGTAAATCAAGTTTAATTGATAGAATTTAGCAAAAGAATTAGCAAAATTTTTTTTTACAGACTTTATAATAAATATGAATAAAATACACCCTAACGCTACTTTTTCATACAATTTAATCAAAGGCTCTTTAGAAAAACGACGCCAACTTGTTTCTGAATTAAATGAAAGATTCTTTGATTCAATTCAACAATCAATAAATAGTGGAAAAAGAACAAAACTTGGAGATTTAAAAAAAATTTATCAAGAAATACTTCCTGAAAAGAAAAATATTTTAATCTCTAAAATTAACAGTAATAGTATTTTCGCAGGAGCTTCAAATTATACTTATGATGATTACTCTGGGGACATAACAGGAGTTACAATAGAAATCCCTATCAAAAATTCTCGAATTGAAATGAAATCTTTACCTACTATTATGCATGAAAACACACACGTACTTACAACTCTTGCACAACCAAAACATACAGCTTTAACACAAAAATTAAATAAGCAAGGCTTATTAAGAAACGACTATGATAATTGGTATCAAGATTATTTATATAAAGAAGAAAATATAAATGAAGATTATAGTGAAAACGATATGATTACCAATATTATAGAAGCTACTAAAAAATTTTTATCAGGGAAATCTCTAAAAGATAAAATCCATTATTTACAAGATGCAAGATACCAACTAGAACAAGAGGTAGATGCTTATGCTGAAGAGCTAAAATTCGCTAAAAGACTCGAACAGGTTGGAATAAAACTTGATGAAGAAGATCTTATAAATGGTAATGAAATTTACTTATTTAAAACAAAAATTGATATTCTAAAAAAAATGATAGCAGATTTAATTTCTAAAAAACGTCAAAAAAACTTTGAAAAATACGGACATATTAATAAATTTAGACTCTAATATATTATTTAATTGCTAAATAAAATTTATAAATATTACCTAAAAGCTCTTCATCATTATTTATTGCAGAAAATAATTCCTCTTTTATTTCAGCATTAGTTTTTTGCAATGGAAATTTATACAGCTCATACGGCTCTATTCCAAAGATATTAACTAATTTTTCAAAATTTTCAAAAGAAGGAGCAAATTTACCATTCTCAATATAACTAATATTAGCAGTCCCTATTCCCAATTTTTCTGCTAATTGTTCTTGAGTAATTTTTTTTGATTATCGCAAATCCCTAATTCTTTGTCCTAAAAGTTTTTTTAATTTACTCATTTTAATCCTCTTTTTTATTATTAAAGAAAAAACACTTAAAAATAATCCTATACAAGCATATATTTTTACACTTTTTATACAGCTTGACAGTATATATTTACTATGCTACTATATAAGTCAGTTGGAATAATCCAGTATAACAGTAAATAAGTATGAGAGGAAAAATTATGTTTAAAAAAGGCTTATTACTTCTTGGTATTACTTGTTGTGTATTACCAGCTTTAGCAGCTGATTGGGTACAAGTCTCACATAACAAATATGTAGATTCAGCAAGTATCAGACCTTCAAACGCTTATGGTACATTTACTTTTAAAGCAAAAGCTATCGCCGATGGCGTTCCTTTTGAAAATCACAATGGCCGTGACGTATGGCAAGTTAATGGCGATATGTACGTTAACTGTAGAAGCGGATATTTAAGAGAAATTTCATACAGTATGTATGATTCAAATAACAGACTTATCCACTCAAACAAAGCTTCTGGTAATGATTGGAGAAACGTAGGACCAAGCTCTCCAGTACATGATATGTATGAATATGTATGTAGAGTATCTGATCGTTATGATTGGAGAAGATACGACAGAGCTCCACATTATTACTACAAATGGTGGTATTAGCGCAAAACTTATACAACTCATTTTAATTAATGAGGATGAACCAAAGAGGGTACATGCTAGCCCTCTTTTTTTTGCTAATTTTTAGAAAAAAAACCAACTGGAAAAACTTAATACAATGTATTATTATATAATTATAGATTTTTTGAGGAGAGGTTTTAAATAATGTTTAAAAATATATTCTTTACAGTTATTGCATTTAGCTTTTCAATTGCAAGCTGGGCTGCTGATTTTACAATACATAATCTTCCTAGTGGACAAACTTTAATTATTCAAGAAATACATTCTAACCCGATAGTAACAATTGACACCTGGGTTAAAACAGGATCTATAAATGAAACGGAATCAAATTCTGGTGTTTCGCATTTTCTAGAACACTTATTTTTTAAAGGAACTAAAAAGCATCCAAAAGGAGAGTTTGACAGAATCTTAGAAGCCAAAGGAGCAATAGTTAATGCCGCAACAAGCAAGGATTTTACTCATTATTACGTAACAATTCCTTCTAAAGATTTTGATACCGCATTGGAATTACACTCTGATATGATTTTAAATCCACAAATTCCTCGTAAAGAATTAGAACAAGAACGAAAAGTTGTATTAGAAGAAATTTCATTATCTAAAGCAAGACCCGAAAAAATTGCTTACGAAAAAATGAATAACATGCTATATACAAATCATCCATATAAAAGAACAGTTCTAGGCTCTACAAATGTAATTTCAAATATTAGCAGAGATGAAATCTTAGAATATTTTAACGAATACTATACACCATCCAATATGACAACAGTAGTAATCGGAGATATTAACACAGAAGATGTAATAAAAAAAATTACTCAAAATTTTAACACTACAGCTAAAAAAAGAACAAAAAAAATATACAAAAAAGATGTAAAAATAACTTCACAAAAACGTAATATTGAATATATCCAAGCAAACAGTGGTTACGTAATGATAGGCTTCAAAGGAACTGATATATCAAACAAAGATGTCTACGCACTTGATGTTTTATCAACAATATTAGCTGACGGTAAATCTTCAATACTAAATCAAACTCTTAAAGAACAAAAAGGCATTGTATCAAATATAAGTGCAAGTAACGCTACATTTAAAGATGACGGCATTTTTATAATAAGTGCAAACTTTGTTCCTACTAATGCAGAAAAAGTAGAGATATCTATATTTAAAGAATTAGAAAAAATCCAAAAATACGGAGTAACAGAAGAAAACCTAAATACTGCAAAAAAATTAATAGAACAAGAAACGTATTTTTCAAAAGAATCAACATCTGATATTGCTTTTCAACTAGGCTATTATATGACTATTGCTAATAATATCGATTTCTACAACAATTATATTAATAATATAAAAAAGGTTTCTTTATCAGATATACAAGCTGTAGCAAAAAAATATTTAGGCGCCGAAAAATCAGTTATATCATTAGTTTTACCTAATAATTTAGAAAAAGAAGTAAAAAAAATAAATACAAATCAAAACTACAAAAAGATATCTGAAAAAGATGGTATTGAAAAATATCAAACTGACAATAATTTAACATTTTTAGTAAATAAACATAACAATAACGATATTGTAGCAATTAGCATTTTTGCTAAAGGTGGAAAATTTCTTGAAAACACAAAAGGCGAAGGAACTTTGCTTCAAGAATTACTATTAAAAGGTACAAAAAAGTATTCTGCTCAAGAACTTGCATTATTAATGGAAGAAAATGGTATCAATATTTATCCTGAATGTTCAGATGATTATTTTCAAATAAATATAAAAACCACTGTTCCACAAATTGAACTAACATTAGAAATTCTTGATGAAATATTTAACAATGCCCTGCTTGAAGAAAATGAAATAGAAAAGAAACGTACTGAAATTTTAAACAAAATAAAACAAAAGCGTGATATCCCAACTTATATCGCCACTGAAGACTTTATGACACTAATATATCCTAATAGTGTATACTCTCAAACCAATAAAATTATAGAAAAGACTTTACAACATATAACTAAAAACAATATTGTAGAATATTATAATAAAATTTTTGACGCAAAAAACATCATAATATCCATAAATGGAAATGTTAACACTAATAAACTTATTCAAGATTTTGGAAATATTTTTAGAGATAAAAAACAGCCAAAATTTGAGTACAATAATTACAAAGTAAACAAACTAACTGAACAAAAATCTTCTATCAAAACAATCAAAGATAACCATTCCGCTTGGCTTTTCTTAGGCTGGCAAGCGAGTGACGTTAAAAATAAAAAAGACTTTGTTACTTTAAAAATAATTAACACCATTTTAGGTGGTGGAATGAGCTCTCGAATTTATCAAAACCTTAGAGAAAAAGAAGGTTTAGCGTACCAACTTGGCTCAAATTACAGTGCTAAAGCTCTTGGTGGTATATTTTATACTTATATAGGAACAAATCCACAGTCAGTTTTATACTCTAAAGAAAAAATACTTCAAGAAATAGAAAAGCTTAAAATGGAATTTATTTCAGATACAGAACTTGAAAACGCCAAAGAAATGCTTAAAGGAAACTTTATCATTGCACAGGAAACAAATTTACAAAAAGCTAAAAATATTGGTAACTTAGAAACAATCGGATTAGGGTATGATTTTATGGACACATATATTAAAATGATTGATGAAATAAATGCATCAGATATTATAAGAGTTGCAAATAAATATTTTAATAACATCTATATTGAAGCTATCGTGAAATAATAACCGAATTGTTAAGAAAACCTTTAATAATTTAATCATTTTTTACAAAATGTAACAAAATTTTTATTTTTTGAAATTTTGTAATTTAGTTTATCTTTATATTAATATAAGGAGTTTTTATGGATAGGCTAAATAATATAGCATTTTATGATTTTTCGTGGCGAAATAAATATGCACAAAATTACAATTTTGCATATAAACATGCCTTACAAGCACAGAATAAAATCTCAAACGCTGAACATAGCGTCAATACATCCGGTACTGAACTTGAAAAATGGATGAAAGATTTAGAACGCTGGAAAAAGAAAACAGAAGACTATTCAATCCTTGCTAAAAAAGAAGAACACCAACTCGAAGTAGAAAAGCAAAACAAAGTAGATAATAATATTAACTACCTAGCTTAAATTCATTTTTAAACAAATTAACCAGCTAAGAATGAGCTATAGTTTTGTTGCATTTGAGAAATCATAAGCTCCATATTTGAAAATTTGTCTTGCAACTGAGCTCGATATGTTTCTATTTTTGTATTTTGTTTCTTAATCTTTTCTTCCATATTTTTTATATCAGAATCATAAGTTGATTGTTTAATATCAAAGAAACCAACCGTTGCTTTAAGCGACATTTCTACAGTATTTTCCATCATGCTTAAAATGCCATTTTCTTCTGCTAAAATTGATCTTACAGAATCAGCATCTTCTTCCATAGCTTTTTTGAAAGCACTTTCATCAAAACTTAAAGTTGATGTATTAGCTGATAAATTATTACTATCAGCTTTAACTGTTGTAATACCAATTTGAGATAAAAGCTTAAATGCACCACCATTTGCAGTATTACTTCCATTGGCATAATTTCTTAAAGTACTTTGCAAACTTGTTAATGATGTTTCATTATGTAAAGCTGCACCACTTGCGGTTACTTCATCAACCTTACTCATCATTGAATTATATGCTTCTACAAAGCCTTTAATCGCATCAGTTAACCCTGAAATGTCCTGATTAACATCTAATTTTGCACTCTTTACATTACCGTCTTCATCTGCAGATGTTACGCCTTTTAAATTTATAGTTACACCTTCAATTCTTGAAATATCAGAAGATATTGTATTTGATGTCGCTGTAATACTTGTGCCATTAATGGTAAGCATAGCATTTTTACCAAGCTCTTGGGTCTCAGTAAACATTTTTGAAGAAACAACATTGCCATCATCATCACGTTCTGTTGTTGTAAGTTGCATTACATCAGTAAAATTACTTGTTCCAGCTTCAATATTAATATAAGAAGCGCCTTCTTTTTTTGATGTAATTGTTAATTTTCCAGTAGTATCATCCCAATAAGCTGTAGCTTGAGCTTCTTCATTGTTATTAATCTTTGAAATCAAAGATGACAAAGTTGTATTTTCATCAATCGTAAATTGAGCATTACCAATAGTGAAAGTACCTGTCGTAATTTTTTCATTAAACCCTGAATTATCAGCTGTAAGTTTAGAGGAAATATTTGCTTTAAATAATGAATTTGTAGATGCATAAGTTCCATCCTCTTGCTTAGAAAGCCCAAATAGCGAAACAAAATTAGTATCATCAGTAGTTGCACCGATATTAATTGTATCACCTTCATTTTTAGCAGAGAATTTAATAACTCCATTTTCATCAAGCTCAGTTTGGATTCCAACCCCTGCAAGTTGTGATTTAAAATCTAATAAAGTATCGTCTTTTTCAATATTAATTTCTGTTTTTGTACCATTTACAAAAACTGTTAATTTACCTTCACTAACCCCAAGATTAGAAAGCAATGTTTCATCATCAGCTATTGCACTAGCGCTTTCTTTCGACGTAGCTTTTGTATATGTAGCAAGTTGTTGAACCATAATGTCAAAACTTTGTCTTAATGCACTTCCAGAAGCTGTTGCCGTAAAAATTGACTCATCAGAAGATTTCGCAATATTTTGCCCAAATAAATCAAATGCACCGCCAAATTTAACGTCAGTAAGCTTTTCTATTGCAGTTCTTAAATCATTAAATACACTTCTTGTTTCTACAAATGTATTTTTTGAAGCTTTTAATGTCTTTAATTCTGTACTTAAAGCTGAAACTTTTTCTTGTTTCACAGAAACAAGAGCGTCTACCCAGCCCGAAGTATCTAATCCTGATGCTAATCCACTAAACGATATTGACATTTATTAAAATCCTTTTTATACAATAAACTTATAATATACCATTATAAATCATGATATAACCTCTTTCAACCCTACAAACGCTGTAGTTTGTAACAGTTTCAGGTAAAACTAAACCACAATTTTACAAAACTTAACTATTAAAAATATCCCCATCAAAATTTAACCCTTTAGAGCTTTCTAAAAGAGGATAATCTTTTATATTGTAGCTTTTAGCAAAATTAATAGCCTCAGCTCGTGCAAGTTCAAGAATTTTTGAATCTGCAACTATATCCGCAATAATCATGTCAGGAAGCCCACTTTGACGAGTTCCTAAAAATTCTCCAGGGCCTCTTATTTGTAAGTCTTTCTCAGCTATTACAAACCCGTCATTTGTCTGAGTCATTATATCTAAACGAGCTCTTGTATCTTGAGATTTTGTATTAGATGATAAAACACAATAAGATTGCAAATCACTTCTTCCAACACGGCCTCTTAATTGATGTAATTGCGAAAGCCCAAAACGCTCAGCATTTTCAATCACAATAACTGTAGCATTCGGAACATCAACACCGACTTCTACAACAGTAGTTGACACAAGAATATCAAATTCTTTGTTTTTAAATTTCTCCATCACTTCTTCTTTTTCAGAATTTTTTAGTTTACCGTGAAGAAGTCCTATTTTGAATTCAGGAAAGACCTCACTTTCCCATTTCTCTTTTTCTTGAGTTGCAGCTTTTGCAGAAAGAGTTTCACTCTCATCAATTAGAGGATAAACTATATAAGCCTGACGTCCTTCGTTTACTTCTCGTCTGATCAAATCCGCTATTTGCTTTCTTGACGAGGACATTGTAGTTAAAATAGGCATCCTTCCTTTAGGCAATTCATCAATAATAGTTAAATCTAAATCTCCATTAAGAGTTATCGCTAGAGTTCTAGGTATTGGAGTAGCCGTCATTGTTAAAATTTGAGGGTTTTGTGATTTTTTACGCAAAGCTAGCCTTTGTTTCACCCCAAATCTATGTTGCTCATCAATTACAACAGCGCCTAAATTTGCAAATTCAATTGTTTCCTGAATTAATGCATGTGTACCAATTGCAATATCAACTTGACCATTTCTAAGATTTGTTTCTGCAATCCTACGTTGTTTCTTACCATTGCTTCCAAGGAATAGTTCAACACGAATTCCAAGCGGATTAAGCCATTTAAACATATTGTTATAATGCTGTTGAGCTAAAATTTCTGTAGGAGCCATAATTGCAGCCTGATAACCATTTTCAATCGCTGCAAGAAGCATAATTGTAGCTACAACAGTTTTTCCACTACCAACATCACCTTGAAGCAACCTTTGCATAGGTTTCGTAGAATTTAAATCATTTAAAATTTCGTTGACTGCTCTTTGCTGAGCTGATGTCAATTTGAACGGCAATGATTCAATAAAATTCATAACAAGCCCATTCTTCTTAATTTCAAGAGGTATTGAGTGAAGATTTTTATTATTTTCTTCTCTTAATAGCGCAAGTTTTAGTTGTATTAAAAAGAACTCTTCAAAAATTAATGAAAATCTTGCTCTATCTAGCATTTCTTTATTATCAGGGAAATGAATTTGACGAAGAGCAACTTTTTTTTCTAATAAATCATATTTTTTTATTATAAAATCTGGTAAAACTGTTTCAATTTCTGACTCATAAGCTTCTAAAATATTATGAATAGCTCTGCGAATTGTCTTAATACTCAAGTTTTCACTAAGAGGATAAATTGGAACTATTCGTGCTAAATTCAAGTTTGTTGGCGCAACTGCTTCATCATCCATTAAAGAATAAGTTGTTTTATCTAAAGTCATCATACCGTCATAGGAATTAAATTTTGCCGTTCCTGAAACCATTATTCCAGAGCCTTTAGGGAATTGTTTTTTCATTCTTTCAAGCACAAATTTTGAAGCTTTAGATGCAAAAAAGTTTAGATTCATTCTACCAGAATTATCTGCAATACGAACTTTTATAACTCCTAAATTATTTTTAGTTGTATAAGCTTCTACAGATTTTATAACTCCAAAAATCGTAGTATCCATACCCTCTTTTAAATCACGAATCCGTGTTCTAGTAGAATAATCAATATGCTTGCGAGGAAAATAGTACAACAAGTCACTTGCTGTATAAATTCCAAGTTTATTAAACATATAAGCAATTTTAGGTCCAACACCTTTAATATAAGTTACATCAAATTGTGAAATAGGTTTTTTCTCTATTGAAATTGGCTCAGATTTTGGAGGATCTATATATTGAGCCTTAACTACACTTACAAATCTTTCTATTGATTTTCTTCTTGAAGGTACAGTTTCCATTGGATACCGTTCAAAATGTTCCAAAAGCACTTTCCATTTTGGATTATCAGGATACAATTTAATTTCTTTACGCAAAATTGAACAAATGAATGAAGAAAAATCTTTATTTCTCCCATTTATATTAATGTATTTATGCTTAATCTCTATTTCTACAGCTTTTTTTACTTGTTCAAGATTATCCATGTAAGTATTATACTATATAGTTTTAAGATTAAAAGATTTACTTCGACTATAAGGCTTGACCAACTTAAAAAAAACGCTAAAATAAAAATATGGAAGTATCATTTGATAAATATTCCTTAATGGTCAATGGTAAAAGAATTTTCGTGAAGAGCGGTGCTTTTCACTATTTTCGTACGCCTGGCGAAGAAATGGCTCGTGATCGTTTTCAAAAAATGAAAGCTGGCGGATATAATACGGTAGACATTTATTTTAACTGGAATTATCATAGCCCAAGACAAGGTGAATACGATTTTAGTGGAGTAAAAGATGTTCGCAAAGTGCTTAAAGCAGCACAAGATGTAGGACTGTTTGTTATTGCTCGCCCTGGGCCTTTTATAAACGCAGAAGTAAACGCAGGAGGGCTCCCTTTTTGGCTTTTAAAAATGGAAGATGTAATTCCACGCAACCGAAAAGGAACTGAATATCATTATTCAGAAAAATATATGGAATATATTGCAGAATGGTATGATAAAATTATTCCAATCATTCGAGAATTTGACAATGTAATTCTTTTCCAAATAGAAAACGAATACGCAACAGATACTATGGAAGAAGATTATATGCGCAAGCTTTATTCAATGGCTCGTGAACGTGGTATCACTTGTCCAATTTTCCATAATGATGCTTATTTTGCAGGACTTTGGGCTGATTGTGTAGATATTTATGCACTGGATTTATATCCATATATAAATCCTAATCAAAACTGGAAACAAGACAATTTCTGTTTTGATACATTAGATAATGTTGAAGATATTTTCCGTTGTGCTAAAGAAAATTCACCACCTTTTGTAGCTGAAATGCAATCAGGCTGGTTTGATAAGTGGGATGGTTCAGGATATCGTCATATAAGAGAAGCCCTAGGTGACGAGCACATTAATATTATGACTAAAACAGCTCTTTCTCAAGGAGTTACTTTATTTAATCATTATATGGTTGCAGGCGGAACAAACTGGGCCGATTTAGCTTGTGATGAAGTTTATACTAGCTATGAATTTACTGCTCCAATTGACGAATTTGGAGTACCTCAAAGCAATTATTTCAAAGCTAAAGAATTAAATTATTTTTTAGATTCATTTGATTTAACTTGCACAGAGCCAAAAGATTTTTACATTAATCAAGAAAATATTTATGCAAAAATGCGACACGACAATCTAAACAATTGTGATTGGTTGTTTTTACGTAACATGAACTCTGAAACAACTGATGTCAATCTTCCTGATGGTAAAATTGTCACCCTAAAACCTTATGATATGAAAATTTGCGCTGTCAATCTCAAATTGAAAGGATGTGAAGTTGAATTTTCTGATTTAGAATTTTTTGCAAGACTTAAAAATGAAAACGAAGAAACAATTTTTATACTTGCAGATAAAAATGCTAATATTTATATAAAAGATTGCGAAAAGCTATCTGGAAATAGAAAAAATTATGATAATTTTACATTGGAACGTGATGGCAAAAAAACTCAATTTGTATTTCTTTCTAAAGATTTGGCAGATAAAACTTGGCTCTTAGGTGACAAAATAATTTTCAACGCAGATTACGTTCTTCCAAATGGAACTATTGCGGTCGAAAAAAATACAGAAGTTGCATATTATGATTTAGAAAACAAATTCTCAACAAAAGCTTGTGTTGTAGATAGATTTTGGGATTATAATTGGCCAAGAACTTTAGATATCGCAAAAGTAGAATACTGCGCACCTGAAATTGATGTTGATTATGATTATTCAAATTGGAAAAAAATAGGAGAAAAAACAGATTCTTTATCATGCGAATTATATGATGAATTTATTTGGTACAAAACAAAAATCCCAAACAACTTAACAGAACTTACATTAAGCGCAAGACACCTTTTTGCCGTTTATGTTAATGGAAAAGAAGTATTAAATCGTAATAGTTATAAAATTGAAAAATTACAAGATGTTCCAGAAACCATTTCCATTCCGCTTTGCGAAAGAGTCTTAACCAAAGAAGAAAATGAGCTTACCATTCTTGTTCAAAACTTGGGATTTGATAAAGGTTTTTCAGGTGACACAAACAATCCTAGAGGTTTAGTATTTTGCGAGACAACACCAAAAATACCTCTTGAATTTAGTGTTTGCGAAAAACTTTCTTTGGAACGCAAAGATTGGAGAGAAAGTGAAAGCCCTTATTTAGCAAAAATTACAACTCATTTTGATATTGATTTTAAAGCAGACGAATTTTTTGCTAAATATATATCTTTTGAAGATTTTAAATGTAGAAGAGCAACTATCTTTCTTAATGGCATAAAAATTGGACGATATATTAAACGTACACGTGTTCAGGACAAGTTTTATTTAATAAATGAGTTTTTAAAACCTCATAATACTTTAGAAATAGTTGTATGGGCGAAAGAACGAAATACAAAGTCACTATGGGGCTTTAAATTCGACCTAAAAAATGTTAAAATAAAATTAGGCACATTTAAGAAATATCAGCTGTTTAAATAATATATGAGGTGATTTAATGGTCGTAGTTCCAGAATTTTTGATTAAAAGAATCTATCAGAAAGGTTCTTTAAAAAAGCTTGACAATGGTGCTAGTGTTACTTTAAAAAATGTGCTTGGCCCTGGATTTATTAGTGGCTTTAATTACGTAGAAATTAATGGCGTAATTTATAAACCTAAAGATGTAAAATTTATAACAAATGGACAAGAATTATTAGGGACAGAAGTTTCCGAAGCTAATCCAGTGGCTTTTAGACTAGGACAAAGCGGAGAGCTTGTCATGACAGGACAAGATTGTATTGTCGAAGGCACAAATAAAATCGTAATAGAAGCAATGAACCCCGAAGCTGGAAAAGTTCAACTAAAAGTTGAGGATAGTGTTTAATTAGTCTTTGTTTTTGACTGTTCATCTTTTTCCATTCCAATAAATTTTAAAACTGGATGCACAATAAGATGGCTTACTTGTGGTGCAAAAATTGCTAATCCTAAAACCGAACCAATAATATTACTACATTCAATAACGCCTTTTGCTAAATTATATGCTTCAGGATTATTAGTAGTCATTAGTTTATCTTTTATCTCTTTTGAAAACATGTTTTTATATTTTTCTTTGCCCAATGTCGCAACTCTATCATTTTTATTCATTGAAGCAATTTTTCTATAATTCAAATAATGATTTGTGTTTTTAAAAAGTTTAAAACATTCTTCTTCTTTAAATATTTTCTTTGCCAATTTAAAAGAACCATTTTTGAATACAGGAATAATTATTGCCATATAAGTAGCAAGACAAGTTGCTTGATAAAGAAATTCTTTCATTGCTGCATAACGCTTTGTCTGAGGTTCAATTTTTTTATCAGCAAGAATAAATGCTGGCCGTCCTATAGATTTTAAACCCGTTTCAATCGAAACTGACGCTGCAGTATTCTGTGAAATTGACGACAAGGTTGAACTTGTTAAAAAATTAGTAACTCCTCCTATCATAGCCCACCTACTTTCAAAATAGCCGTTTGAGCTTGAATTGGATTGCTATAATAAGAAGTCATTGTTTTTTTAGCTTTAAAATTTGGCTCTTTTTTTACACTGTTAAATTTAGATTGTTCAGAAATGTTTGAAATCTCATTAATCTTTTCCTTTGATTTGTTACCATTTTGAATCTTATTCATAAAAGGTTTTATAGTTATAGAAGCAAGAGCAGGAATCACTACTAAAGCAGCCGCACAAACCCCAAGAAACATAAAATTACTTCTAGCAAGAGCTTTCTTTTCAGGTGACAAATTAAGTTTATTTGCAACTTTACCTGCAAGCTCCCCACAAGCAAAATAAGTAGGAATTGCCACAACTTCAGTTAAACCTTCTCTTATGGCAGTGTATTTTTTAGTTTCTGGATCTGCATGTTTATCACTCATAGTAAATAAAGGACGTGCAATACCTTTAACAACAGCAATTGCCATTACGGCATAAGTTGGCTTATTATTTTCACCTAGTTTGACTAAGACTTTTTTTATTGAATCTTTCATACCCATAACAGATGTAAAACCTGTAAAAAATAATTTTGCTATTTAGAAAACAAAATAAAAAGGATGCTAAAAGCATCCTGAAAATCCAACTATCACAAATCAATATATAATAAAATTATTTCAATATTAGCTGTAGCATCAGCCACAGAGCAAATATTATTTACCTCTATAGAGGTTTGTTCCAAAGTGATTCTGCAAACTTATTTTGAGTTGCACCATTCTCAACCATCAAAGAAACATTGCTTGGTGTAAAAATAAACACCATATCACTAATTTTTTGAGCAGTACCATTTAAAGCGTGAGCAGCACCACATACAAAGTCAATTGTTCTTTGAGATTGTTCTTTATCCAATAAATCTAAGTGTAATACAACAGTTTTCTTATCAATTAATTTTTTAACAATTTGAGCAGATTCACTGAATGAACGTGGCTCAATAACTGTTACTTCACCAGATTTATAAGTATTTGGATGGCTAATCACTTTTGATTCTCTTTCAAATGATCTTTCTGGTTTAACTCTTGTACCGTACATAGTATCTAAAGCTAAAGTACCGTCAATATCATTATTATAATCTTCGATTCCATTTTCAAAAGTGAACGCATCCTCGTCACTTCCGTCATTAAAACCTTTTGTGAAAAAACCTACAAAACTCTTCAAACCTTCTGATAGTGCCATTATCTCCTCCAATATATTTACTTAAATAACTTTCTTCCTATTCTAATCATTGTTGCCCCTTCTTGTACTGCAATTCGATAATCATTGCTCATACCCATTGATAGCTCCGGCAACTTTAGCTCAAACTTCTTTTCTAGCTCATCTCTAAACTCTCTCAAGTCACAAAATAATTTTCTCAGCTCTAACTCATCCGCATCCAATGGCGCCATGTTCATCAAACCAACTAGCTCTATCCCCTCAAGCAATTTTATCTCAGGCAAATCAGCCATTAAGCTGTTCTTACTATAACCAAATTTTTGAGTTTCACCTGAATTATTGACTTGTAATAAAACCTTCTCTCTCTTATTTAAAGAACAAGCCGCTTTTGATATCACCTTGGCTAACTTTAACGAATCAACCGAATGAATATAATCAAAATGTCTTACAACCAAATCAGCCTTATTCGTTTGCAAATGACCTATAAAATGGAATCTCGATCCTTCACGAACATCAAGAGGTAGTTGATTAATTTTTTCAACTGCTTCCAACGCCCTTGACTCACCAAAATCTCTCAAGCCCGCATTATAGCCCTCTACAATCGCATTTAATCCAAAGTATTTTGTAACTCCGATTATTCTTAGTTTACAATGTGCAAATTCTTCTTTGATTCCGAGAAGATTTTTCTCAATAAGCTTTGCATCTGCACTTACACCACTACCCCAACAACTTGTCGGAATTACAGACTGCTCCGTTTTGTGATTGTCAGCATCTCCACTTTTGTGAGACATTTCCCCTCGACCTCTCTTGTATTATATACCACTTATCATGACCAGTACAAGTCCTTAAATGTAACAGTTTTAGGAATTTTACCGAACATGCTCAAACCCATGACTCACATGCATTTCAACCATGTTTAAATTATTAAGTTTTGTAAATTTCATGAGTTTTGTAAAGAACTTGACAAACTTTTTTACAATTTTGGCATGCTTTAGTCATGCTCGGGCATGCCATTTATTAGTTGAGAAGTTTTTGAGTTTAGAAGTTGAGAAGAAATAAAATTCTACTAAACTTCTAAACTACTAAACTTATTCACTCTATTGTCCTAAATAAGCAAGAGTTTCCATAACAGAACTAGCTGTTCCAAATACTCTTGAATTCATCTGAATTAAGCGTTGAGCGCTAATCATATTTGACAATTCAATAGCAATATCAACGTTAGAACCTTCGTATCCACCTGATTCAAGTGAACCAAAAGCCATTTCACCTGCCATACCGTAGAACACTTCACCAGCGTCAGGCCCCCATTCCCAAAGGTTGTTATTAATAGAAACAAGCCCTTCTTCGTTTACAAATGACGCAAGTTCAATAATCATATTTGAGTCAGAGTTAATAGAACCTTTAGTTGTAACATCAGAACCTGTTATTACAATACCATCTGGAGAAGTATATCTCCATTCAGCCTGATTAAGTTCATTTAATTGAGTTGTTAAATTTGAACCATCAGAATAAGAACAAGATAAAATACCATTATCATCAATAATTGTTACAGAAGACACTGCAATACCTTCTGGATCATTATAATCTAACAAGTCTTGTATAACTACTTTTTGATTCAACACAACAGATTCCAACTGTCCTTCATTAATTTTTGTTTCTGCTAAAAAGTTAGTATCATCTGGCTCAAAAGCTAAAGCAACATTTGCAGATTTATTAAAGCTAAATTTTCCGTCAGCAGTTACTGTGATTGTTAAATCAGGAGTTACAGGATTACCATCTTTATCAGTAAAAGTATCGTATACGCCATCTGCCGGAGTTGTTGTATCTTTACCAACAGCAGTCGCATTATAAACCTTTGCAATAGCTGTATTCCAAGCATTAAGATTTTCAGCAATACTTAACTTATTATTAACCTCAATTGTCACTTTAGGGTTAGTGTCGTCAGGATCAGGAGTAATTATTTCAACATCAAAACTACCACTACTAATTGAAACATTATTTAAATCACCAAGCATTTTTCCGTATAACTCTGTATTCGTATTACCTGTTACAGTTGCTTTCAAGTTGGTTGGAACTCTTACTGTAGAATTAGAAGCTGTTCCTGAGTATGGAGTTGAAGCTCCAACAACTTTCATACCTGATTGAGTAACCAAATTCCCATCTGAATCTGTTGTAAACACACCATCACGAGTATAATATTGTTTTCCATCACCATCTCTAACTACAAAATAACCATTACCAGAAATCATAACATCAGTATCACGACCAGTATTAACAAATGTACCAATTTCTAGATTTCTTGAAATACCACCTATCTTAACACCCAAACCAATTTGCTTAGGGTTAGTACCACCACCTTCTTTAGTAGCCGCACTACCGTGAGATAACGTGTTTGAAAACAGAGTCTCAAAAGTCATATTTGCAGATTTATAAGCCACTGTGTTAATGTTAGCAACGTTGTTAGCAATTACGTTGATTTGTTGCTGACCAACGTTAATACCAGTTGCTGATGTTTGTAATGCTTGTGTCATTTTTCCTCCCGATGTTTATATTAAATTTCGTTTTTAATCTGGTTTATTTTCTTTAAACAGTTCCAGCAGTTACTGCAGAACTAACAGTTTCATCTTTAACAGAAATAATATTACCGATAGAATAATATTTATCGCCAACTTTTACTTTTCCTGTTCCATCCTCAAAACTTGCTTCTGAAACCTTACCTGTAATAGTTTTCTTACCTGTCTCATCTTCAGGATCTTTAAGCGTAATCTCTTTACCAATAAGCGAAAGAGTTTGAGTAATCTCAGAATTAAGCGACATATCGTTATACATAGCTGACAAGTAACTCATACAATCGGTTAGCCCTTTATTCATCTGAGTCATTTGCTCTAATGAAGAATATTGAGCCAATTGCGCAAGCCATTCTGTATTATCAGTTGGCTGAGTTGGATCTTGATTTTGAAGTTGTTGCAGCATCAAAGTCAAAAACATATTACTGTCATTATCCTTTGTTGTTTTATTAACACCACTCAACATATTGTTATATGCTGTTTGATTTTGCATATTAGTAATTTCACTACTAACTGATGTCATAACCTTCTCCCACCTTTAATTTTTATACATTACCATTTTCTTCTTCTACTGTTTGAGCCATCATTTTTTCAAACAAGCCCTTTTCTTTTTCTTCTCGATTAGACTGACCTTGTCCTTTATTACCACCTCTAGAACCTTCTTGTTCTGTCCAATCTTGTTTATATTCAGATTTTTGGCTATCTGCAACCTTAACAGAAACATTATCTACAGCAACACCTTGATTTCCAAGAGCTTCTTTTAAGCCATCTAATCCTTTAGATATCAAGTCCCTTGCTTCTTGAGTTGTTACAATAAACTGTGCAGTAATACCTTCTTTTGTTGACATCAACTGAACATTAACTTTACCCAAAGATTCTGGATTCAATACAATATTTACTTTTGAATTATTATGTAAACCTTCTAAGTGTTTAGATATTTGATCAATAATTTTACTTGGATTCACATCTACAGATTTTAATGAAACTTGCTGAGAGTTTTGAACATTTGAATTTGAATCCAATTTCACTTCAAAAGTGTCAATATCTTGAGCCAAAACAGCTTTTACAGCTTGTTCTTCAGGCGTCTGATTCTGCATCAAACTTTCCCCATTAAAAGACTCCGCCTCAGAAGATATTGATTCTATATTAAGCTCTTTTATAATTTCTTCATCAAGTGCCATTTCAAACTCAGCATTATCTTGCTCTTCTGTCGCTTTAGGCAATATAACTTCACTAGAAACGTCTTCCGCAAACTCAAGAATTTCATTAGAAGTAAATTCTACTTTTTCTTGCACAAATTTAAAACTATCATTTTCTTCCTGTACAAATTCTTCTGAATTCTTTAATGACGATAACGAATTGTCAACAAAAGTTAAAACTTGCTCAAATGGGACTTTTTGTTCTTGCTCACAAGAATCCTGTGCGCCATCAAACTCAGTATCTAAATCCTCTACACCAACATTTTCTTCTATAATACTTGTTATTTCATCAGAAACTTCAACATTTTCGGCATTTTCAACATCAGTATTTTCTTCAATCAATTCTGTGGTATTTTCTACAGCTTCCTTAAGCTCTGAAATTATTTCCTCTACATCTTTTGCCAAAGTCAAATCCAAAGAAGTTTCAGCATTAGCCTCCTCTGTAACTTCTTGCAAAATTTCTTTAAACTCAATAGTAGCAACTGCACTAGATGTTATTTCACTATCTTCTTTAGAAAACTTCATTTTCATATCATCAATAGTAGCGACATCTTTATTCAAAGTTGACTCAAAAACTTTTGTAAAATCTTTAGTCTTATCCATAGCAGAAGATACCCCTTCGTTCATTTTTTGAAGATTGGTCTGCGTAGAAATCATTTGTTCTAAATTATTTAAAGTATTTGTTACTGCTTGTGTCATCTAAAATTATGCCTTGCTGATGTTATATCATCTATTTCTTTCATTTCTGCATCCAGAAAACTTTTATAGTATTCTTGCTCTTGTTTTTCTTTAAGCTTTTTTAAAACTTCTACTTTTTTATGAGCTTCCCGAACCTCACTTTGCTTTCTTTCTAAAAGCGTTTTTGTATTTGCAATTATTCTTTCTTTGTTTATCGCATCTACTACAAGCTTTTGCCCAAAAACCCTGTGATTTTCTAATTGCTGAATATCTAGCGCATCTAACGTGTGTAAATATTCCATTTGATTAGAGTTCTGAACCTGAGAATCGATAATATCTTGAAGTTCGCCTTCTTGTTTTTTTAAAGCTGCAATAATTTTAGCTGCTTCCATTTGGCGTTGCTCAAGCTCGTTTTCGCGCATTTCAAGCACGACCTGCAATCTGAACTTGAATTTTTTCAATTTATCTTACCTCTTCTCCACCAAGCATACTTACAGTACACCTAGTACCTCTAATACTTTACAGCATAAAGACATGATTCCCATCATATATTTGTAGGAAATAAAAATTTTAGAGCCTGCTAAAAAACTCTTGTTTTTCCGCAAACTCTAAAACTTAACATATTTTTACAAAAAACCAAATTAACGCAATTTTTTTTATCTTTTTGACTTTATAATAATAAGTAAGTGTAAAGAAAAGGTGTGTTATGACTAATTCAATCAATCATAGAAACTGTTCAATCCCTGCATATTCAGGAATTACAATTAATATTAGCAATCCTACTTTGAATGCAGCTCCATTGAGTGCAAACTATCCAAACTGCAATCAAGCTTGTGCCAATCATCAACCAACTTTTACTGTTGAGCAAATGCAAAATACAAATGAACAAAGATACAACAATCCAACACAACTTGGAATGACACCTCCTATAAACCAACCAAATCAGTCTGTGCAAAATAACCCAATAGAATCACAGGCTAGCCAAATTCCAAGTCCTAATAATACTGAACAAAATGCAAACAATCAGCCTACGCCACAACAAGCATATCCTCCTCAATATTATCTAAATAACTATAATTACATTCAAAACGGAGAAAAAGGTAATAATCAAACACCTAAAACTCCAGCAAAAGAAAATAATACCCCAAAAGAAGCTAAAATTAACACAAACAATATAGAACAAACCGAAGAAGATATGACTTCTTCTAAAGAAATTATAAATGAACTAGATGCACGTGCTGCTGAACAAAAAGATTTAGAAAAAAATGGTAAAAAAACTAGAGTGATTGCACTTACTAATGAATATATAATGTCGTTAGAAAACTATTTAAACAATCCTAATTCCGAAATAAGGCTTATGGCTGCTAAAGAAGTTTTAACAAGGCTTGATGAGGACAAAGATCGTTTTGATGATGCAGCCCTAAATGCATTACTAAACAAAATGTTACAAGATCCAAACAAACTTATTAGAATAGCTGCACTAAGCGCATTTTCTTCACAATTAGCTTGCGGAAATGATTTTACAACCCAATTATTAACAAAAATACAAAATGATCCAAACGCAGACAAAGAGGACGTAGTTCAAGCAGCTGATATCTTGCTTAAAATGTCTGCATCAACAGAAGTAAGATACACCCCAGCTAAACAAGCCGTACAGCCTGCAAGTAACAAGGAACTTGAAGCAAGTCAAAAGCAAGTCGAACAACTTAGAGGTCAATTAGAACAATATAAACAACAAGAAATCGAAAAAATATTGCAACAACAAATGCATCAAGGGAAATAATCTATGAAAACTATTACTAAAATAGCTTGTAGAACAGTAGGAACTCTTGGTATAGGTGTAGCCCTATACGATGCAACCCGTGTTGCAAATCATTTCTCAAAAGTCGAATCACAAAAACAACAATCTAAATATCTTGAAAACGCCTACTTCAACTCACGTACAAGCGATAACATGAGCTATACTTCAAGCGCAATAGGAAAAAAGACTTTCGAACTAAGAACAAACAACCCCTTGCCATCAATCTGGGGTAGAATTAAAGGAGGATGCGAAGGAGCTATGTATTCACTTGGTAACCACCTATTCACCATTGCATGCTCATCATTAGCATTACTTTCTAAAGGTACTTTGGCTAAAGTAGGAGCTATCGGAGTTGGACTTAAAGCTTGCTATGACATAGCACGCAATGGTTTTGGACTCGGGAAACAAAACCCAATGAAATAAAACTAAATTCTAGTTTGAATCATTCTTTTTACAGGGTTTGTACAGTCTTTTGCAACTTTTTGTAAATCCTGCTTCATAACTGCCTCTGTCTTAGAGCCTTGAGAAATCTTATTTAAACCAATTTTTTCAATAAGATGTGGTGTCATAAAGAACATAGTCAACATTGCACCAAAAACTCCTAGCACTCCAGCATGAGCAAAAGATTTGGTATATGCTCTTGCTATTAAAGCAGTAGCACCACCAGCTGCAAGAGAAACACCCCCTGCGTTTACTAATGCGATTTGTGAATTTGTTAGCCCTTTTGTTTTCTTACCGTTTGTTTCGTTTGACCCTCTAAATCCTGCCCGAGGGGTTAAGGCATTAATAGGTTGAATCATACGCACACACTTTCTTCTCTTTAACACCTTAACATAATAGCACAAACACTTAATTTTGTAAACCCCTCTTCTTATAGCACTTTGGAACTATTTATAAAGTGCAGTATTTACACTTAATCAAAACTTGACAAATTTAATCACACCATTAATCATACAAATAGATGTATTCAAATACTCCTTAAACTGCCATAATGTAATATGCCCTTCGTATATAGATTACAAAAAATACTTGATTTTCGTATAAGAAAAAAAGAAGAACAATTGCTGGTAGTACAAAAAGCTCAGCAAGAAGTTTATTTGGCAGAACAAAGAATCAAGGAAAACGAAGAAGAAATTCAACAAACAATTCAAAACCGAAAAAACTCCGATTACAAAATGATGGAATATTTTGATAAATATTTACATCACCTTTGGGACAAAGCTGACGCTTTACAAGCTGAGCTAGAGCGAGTTCAAGCAATACTAGATGAAGAAAAAATGAAATTAGTAAAACTAGAACAAGCCGTAAAAGTTCTAGAAAAGCACAAAGAAAAACAAAGAGAATTATATCTCGAAGAAGAAAAAGCAATTGAACTAAGACAATTCTCAGAAATCGGGGTTCAAAGATTTTTCCTACAAGCTAGAGAACAACAAGAAGAGGAAGAAGAACTTCGAAAATTAGCAGAATACAGTGAATATGAAATGGAAGAATAGCATGGATATAAAAAAAACAAGCATCAACAACGCACAAGACACTCAAAACATACAAAATAATAAACAAAATACAAATCAGGATTCGTCAATAAAATTTTCTGATGAATTAAAGGAGTTGGCAAAACAAGAAAAACAAAATCCAACAAATGAAACAAAAAACAACCCCCAAAAAGAAGTTCAAGAATATCAAAAAAATCAAAAAGATTCAAATCAAAATATACAATTTGGAAATCTTAACAATAAAGAAAATGAGTTAAACAAAGCTATTAACGGACTTAATACCATTGTAAAGGAATTCAATCAATCAGAGGATAAATTTACAGATTCAATAAAGAACAACCTAGAAAATACCGATAATAACAATATGATAAACAATGATTACAACATACAGGATAACAAAGAAATCCTCCCACAAATGAATCCTAACATGAATTTTTCTGGGGACGGACAACCTTTTTCTTCATTCATGAACGACAACACTAATGACAAAAAGAAAAACACCATCATTGGAACAACCGCACAAGATTTAGCAGAAGAAGCTCAAATTTTATCAACAATGGCTGAAAACATTACTATAGCTAATAAAAATATACAGCTTGAATCAAAAGTAAAAACTATTATGAATGAAGAGGGTGTTGAAAAAGTTGATATTAAAACAGGTATAAAAATTGAAACCGTCGTAAAATACGACACTATAATAATGAATCAAGCTGATGTTGAAGTATTTGCAACACTTGTTGAAAACAAAGAAGCTGATTTAAGCAATCTTGCTCCAAAAGCTGCTGAAAAAAGTGTTAAAGTTTCTCAAGCACTTGCAGATATGTTAATTAAAGCAAAAGAAACTAACCAACCAATTAGAATAAACTTTGACAATGACATTTCTATCATTATAAAAATATCAAGGGATGGAAAACTAACCGCAGACTTCCTACCTTCTTCACAAGTTGCAGAAGCTTATTTAAGAGAAAATCTACCGCTTCTTAGACAAAGATTTGATGAAAAAAACTTAGAATACGATTCATTAAATCAACGTGAACGCAAAGATTCAAACAAAGAAAATCACAAAAAGAAGGATCGCAACAATGAATGATATTTACACAACGGCGATTAATACCCAAAAAGCAACAGTACAATGGATGGATATCCTTGCTGATAACCTTACCAATTGCTACTCACCAGGTTTTAGAGAAAGCAAAGTCAACTTCAAAACTTTCCTTGGTGGTGCTGTAATTGATCAAAGCGTTAAAAACTTTGGTCAAGGAAAATCCACACCAGGAACTTCAAATGAAAACTTATTCTTTGAAGGAACAGGTTTCTTTGTGTTAAGAAACCCTGAAGGCAATGTTTCATACACACGCCTTGGTGAATTCACTTTCGATTCTGAAGGGGTTTATAAAGCAAAAAATGGTGCAACTGTTCAAGGATATATTCTTAACGATAAAGGCGAAATTATGGCAGGCACAAAGTCAATAAGCGCCGACCTATACGAAGAAACCGCACTTAAAGGTGGAGCAATGAGTATTCCAACAACAAACATAAAACTTTGGATAGACCCAAACAATGGTAAATTCTTGGGTAAATATGACGAATACGAAATCAAAAACGATGGAACCATTTATGGTAAAGCTGATGGAGGCAACCGCTCTGTTCCTCTTTACAAAATAGCGACAGCAAACTTCCATAATCCAAGTGGGCTATACGAAGTCAAGGATGGAATGTTTGTTGAAACCCCTGACTCTGGCAAGCCTATTGTCGGAAGAGGAGAAATCCGCTCTGGGTTATTAGAACAATCAAATGTCGGATTCAAAGATAATATGGCAAACTATCAAATGGCAAAAGTTCAAATGGAACTTGTAAACGCATTAATTAAAACAAACAAAGACCTACTACAATCTGCAATGGAAATGGCAACTCAATAGGTGCTACGGCTTTGAATATATAGAAAAATTTGAAAACTTACAAATAAAAACAGTTAAACTCCGTTTTATAAAGGAATTGAAGAGAATCTTTAATTCCTTTTCTATTTTTATATTAAGAAAGGTGCGGAAAAATTTTCAATTTTTCCGCACCTTTCTTTGTTGAATGATTATTCATCCATGCTATAATTAAATCAAGAATAGTTTTAAAAAAAGGAGAAAAAAATGTCTTTACGCAATGAAAGAGTTAGAAAAGAATTAATGCGTGATATCTCAGAAATTTTACATAGAGAAATTCGTGGCCTAGAAGGCGTTGTATCAATAGTTGACGTTGAAGTTTCTCACGATAATTCTTTTGCAAAAGTGATTTATAGCGTTTTAGGCTCTCCAGAACAAGTTGAAAAAGATAAAGAAATTATCGAAAAAAACACAGGCAGAGTTCGATATGAAGTTGGAAAAAGAATTCGTTTAAGAGTTACTCCAGAAATCAAATTCGTATATAGCGATGGCTTAGAACAAGGCTCTCGTGTACTAGATTTAATAGAAAAAATTTCTAAAGGCGAAATAAAATAATGTTTGGCTTCTTAAACGTATACAAACCTCAAGGCAAAACATCACATGATGTTGTTGCGATTTTAAGACGAGCAACCAAAATAAAACAAATAGGACATACTGGAACACTAGACCCTTTTGCAGAAGGAGTTTTACCAATTTGTATTGGAAAAGCGACTCGACTCATTGAATATCTTGATGACGACAAAGCTTATATTGGCACTGTTCAATTAGGTCAAGCCACTACAACTTATGACACCGAGGGCGAAATCGTAAATACTTCTGATAAAAAAGTTAACTTAGAAGATATTGAAGCTATATTACCAAAATTTAGTGGTGAAATCGAACAATATCCCCCAATTTATTCAGCGATAAAGGTTAAAGGCAAAAAGCTCTATGAATATGCACGAGAAGGCTTAGATGTAAAAATCGAACCAAGAAATGTAAGCATTTATAAATTAGAAATCGTTGAATTCGACAAGGAGAAACAAACAGTTGATTTACATATTGAATGTTCAAAAGGAACTTATATTCGCTCAATCGCAAACGATATTGGTGAACACTTAGGATGCTATGGACATCTTATAAAATTAGTGAGAACAAAAGCTGGCTTGTTTAATATAGACAAAAGTTTATACTTAGAAGAATTAGATTCGATTGAAAACATTCAAAAAAATTTAATTAACCCAATAGAATATTTAAACTATCCTAAAATTGAATTAAATAATATCCAAAAAGAAAAAATCTCACACGGCAATCCAATAGAAATTCAAGCTCAAAATGGAATTCATATTTTAACCCAAAACAACAAAATCCTTGCGGTTTCAAATATTCAAGATAGACAAGCTAAAGCTTTAAAAGTATTTATTTAAAAGAATATTTTGTAGGAGTTTCAGTCTTAAATTCTCTTGTAATAACTATTACATTTGAATCAACTTCTTTTATAACCCCAACATCTTTAGTCTCAACTTCAACCGCCACACTTTTTTCTTCTACTTGTAGCGGCTTAATTACAGGAGCTTCAACTTTCATTGTTTCTGTTTTAGCCAATGGCTTTTGTTCGGTTTTTATTAAAATCTGTGGTTTTACTTCATCCTTATTAACAACTTCTTGCAAAGTTTCAGTAGTAGCATTTTCAAGTTCAAGACCTGTTTCTTGAACAGATGAAACAGGCAAAGATTGCTCTATTTTTTTACTATCTTTTTTAAACATAACCCAAGATATTAAAAACGCTAAAACTGTTGCCAATAATAAAATTACTATAACTTTTTTATCCATATAAACACCTACTTTCAATAATTTATTTTAATGTGAGAAAAGAAATCCTGTCAAGAACAAAACAATCCAAACTTTTGTTCCATACAATTGATAATTTTTTCAGTCATAAATTTTACTTGAATTTAAATACCGTTTAAAATGTATAAAAAAAGATTTCTAGATATAAAAAGATAGAAACAGATTTAAAATTCTAATAACATAGAAGTCAGACAACAATTAGCTAGTTTAAAGAATTTAATCGGCTATCAATATTGTTTAAAAGTTCCCAATCAAAAACCTCCTAAAATTAGGAGGTTTTTTGGATTTTATCTGTAAATTAAATTTCTATACCATAATGCGATAATTTTTCTATAGGTAGTTTTTGAGGATTTATTGCAAATCCATCATTAATGAATGTAACTATAGCTTCATTTGGATTTTCTTCGTAAATTGTTACAAGAGCTTTTTGTCCTGGTCTATCGGTGTCAAAAAGTTGGTTTATTTTTGGTTGTTGTGGAGTATTTACAGCTGTGCTTGCTTTTGTACCCATAACAATTCCTGTTGGATCGGGATTATTTATAACTCCTGCATTAATAAGTTTTAGCATTACATCAGATTCATTACCTCTTAGTATTTCAATTGTTTGTTCAACTGTAAATTTACAAGAGCCATCTGGATTTTTGGTATTATACATTTGTTCAACGATTTTATCATATTTTGCTACTCTTGATCTGATTTCGTGTGATGTTCCATATGGAGCTTTTTCGTCAGCTTGTTTTGTTATTTGTACAACAAAATCTCCAAAACTTCTTGGTTCACTTATATACCTTGCTGCTTGTTTTGCAGCAGCTTCAATAGAGGCTTCAGTTCCGTCAGTTGCTACAACTCTTACAAGATTAGTTAAATCATTTTTATGAGTATTCATAAATTCGATTGTAAAATTGCCTGTTTCCGGATATGGTAATGGTTTACCAGCTAGGAATGCATCTGTTTGTTCTTTTAAATATCTTGAAGCATTTAAAACTTCCGGATTTGTTTTACCAGGTCTTGTACCCCAAGCCGGAGCATCAAGAGCTGTGTTATCAAGAATTACAGCAAGGTTTCCTTTTTCGATTGCGTTGCAGAAATCACTTACTGTCGCAGCTCTACCACCGGTTGCGATAAATGTATTTGATGCAGCTGCAGTTGCTTGCGAATAGCTTGCACCATCTGGTAATACATATTTTGGAGCATCTAAATATGCTGTTGTATTAATATCTTTTGGGAAGTTTGCAGGGTTAATATAATCTACATAATCTTGTGCAGTTGTATAGAAAATTCGCCCTTCTTTAAATCCAGCAATTTCAGTCGTAATTGCATCAATGCTTCCGGCATCTGCAGTTGGAGAAGTTATATAACCAACAGTTTTATCTGTTGCATAACCTCTTAAGTCAATCGGCTGGTGCAAATTGCCATCAAGAGCTTTCATAAAAGATTTTGTTACGTCTTCATACCCAGCCGGAGGTGCAGAATAACCAGCTGTTGCAATTCTATATTTTGCACCTGATAATGCTTGTTCTGCAATATTACCTACTTCTTCTGCAGTTGTTACATTAGTAATCATATAAGGGTTTTCTGATGCTAATCTTGAAATGTTTTTTGCTCGTTCTAATGCTTTTTGTGCAACATTGTGTGCCTCTGTGATTTTACCTTCTGCTCTTAAAGCAACTGCTTGGCGAGCATAATCCTCGACTTCAAAAGCATATTGTTTAATAGCACTAGAATTTTGCCCTTTTGCACTATAAGCTAATCTTTTTGCATCATCAACGCAACCATATAAGCTCTCTGTTGGAATAAAATCGCTTCTTAGCATTGCTAATCCTGCTTGAGGATCAGCATCATAGGTCTCTAATATTTTTAGCCATTTATGTTCAGGATAATAAGTAAAATCTCTATCATGTTTACTTGTATAACCTATTCTTTGGAGTTCAGTTGCCACATCTGGATGTTTTGCAGCTAATTCATTATACCTAGCAATTTTAGCATCTTTAACTGTTAATTCAGCGACTATATTAGGATCTTTTTGGTTAAAGAATGTTTCAAAATCAAGTCCAGATTGTTTATATTGTATGTAACCATTTATAATTTCATCTTTCTTAGCATTGAAACTTTTTTTATCTTTAAACTTTAGAGATTTTTTTTGACCACCAGAGGTTGTTAATTCCAATTCATAATAAGGTTTTACTTTCTCATACCCTATGCTATAATCATCAGGATCATGACCATATCTATAATGTACTTCTTCAATATGCCCTTCTACAAATCTTTCATTAATAGTTACCCCATCCTCATTTATCATTTTCATACCTAATTCAGTGGTTGCTTTTTTCATCTGATTAAGTTGTACTGCATTACCTATTGTAGATAACAGTACCGTAAATACCATACCTTCCCAAGTAATTTGTTTTGTCATAAAGAATTCCATTGTAGCATCAGTTATTACATCAGCCCCCAACATAGCTGCGAATTGAGCAACTGTAGAGTGACCTTTCATAATAGCGGTTACGCCTTGAGCAACAGCACCACCAATAAGAACTGCGCCACCGGACATAGCTGCTTGTTTAAGAGTAGCTTCCCAATCAACATCTTTTAAAGTGGTTTCTAAATATTCGCCAAGCCCCTGCTCTCTTAATGCATCAAGAGCTTTACCGCTAGTACCTCTATCAATTACCTCATAACCAACTGTTGCAAGAGAAGTAGCTGCTGCTGTTGCAATTAAACCACCACCTAAACCAGCAGTCACATAAGTTGTTACAAGTATAGCTCCCATTTTAGTAAATGCACCGCCAATTTCTTGTGATACATTGTAATCTGTTACACGTTTCATTATATTGTTTTCAACACCATAAGCCGCTTTATATGAGTTATCATACATTGCTTGAACTTCTGAAAATTCTTTACCACCACCGGCTTCTAAAGTTGATTTATGCAATTCCTTTGATAGAGCTTTTGCAATTTGTTTTAAGACTTCAAATTTTTCTTCCATTGTACCGTTTGCAACACCTTTTTCTTCAAAAGCTCTATTAAGTATTTCACCTCCATTAATTTCATTTCCATTTGCATCTTTCTGTGTTAGAAATTCTGCTAAATTATTAAATTCACGTTCAAAAACTTGTTCTTTTGTTGCAGTAATTGTACTTATCATAGTATTGGTTGATGGATCTGCAACTACACTTTCTGTTTCTTCTCTTAATGGGGCAGGAGATAATAAAGTTTTTAATGTTCTATTAAAACTCATTTCAAATTCGTGATTTGCACTAGCATTAATATATGTCGTTTCAGCTTTTTGATATGCTAAAATGTTTGCATAGTCATATTCAACTCCGAATATTTCTTTAAACTTGGCTTTATAAGCTTCTTCGCCTTGCAACTTAGCTTCTTTTAATTGTTGAAGTTGAGCATTAGAGGCTTTTAAATCCTTACGAACTTTTGCAGCTGTATTTTCTGAACCCCAAATTCTACTAACTCCGTCAGCAATATCAGCAGCTATACCATCACGTTGCATTCGACCGTTATATGTTTTCCCATCTTTATCTTTTGTAGTCATTTCACCATCTTCGCCTACTCTTTCACCAAAAGCTGAATAGGCTTTTTCAAGGAGGTTTTCAATTACTCCGTTAGCTTGTTCTTGACCAACTTCTGCAGAAGTATTTTGTATAGTTTGCAAATCCTCGCTTGTTAAATTCTGTCTATTTTCGATAGATTGAGTTAACGCATTTATAATACTGTCCAGTTTTTCCGTATTAATAAAACCAATCATTCTAAATTGAATATTTAACTCAGTGTTAAATTGATTCTCAAAATCAAAAGTATCTATTCCTAATTCTTTTGCTTTATTGACTAATGCATTTAAAACTTTTTTACAAGCCTCTTTTCTTACTTTTTTATCATCGCCAATTTCGTCACAGATTAATTCTATGATTGATTCATCTTTATCAAACCCTCGAATAAATTTGATTAAATCTTGTGTTGAAAGATTTTCTATTTTATTAAGTTTTGTTTGAAATTCACTTTTTGATACAGCCGAACTATTATCATCAGCAAACAGCATAATTTCTTTTGCAAGTTTTTTACCAGCTTGTGAATCTTTTTTGATTTTTTGATTTAAATTTACATTTGTACCTTTGATTTCCATACAACGCACTCCTTATATTTTATTTTGGAATATTGTAATGTAACACAATATACATTGTGTTACATTACAATATCCTTCGAAACAATTATAGATATTAGATTTGAGATAAAAACAGGGATTAAAAATTAAAAAAATAAATGTAAATTTTTGTAACAAACAAAGGTAAAATATTAAAGTTTTTCAGGATTATGCCGTAATAGATAATGTAACACAATGTATCTTGTGTTACATTAGAGTATTAAATTAAACTTCGTTTTTTTTATTACTCTTTTCCCTTATTACTATTGTATTTTAGCAATAAATATGTTATAATTTTCCCGTGTTTATTTGGAAAAAGGAGAATGCCTAATGGTTGAAAAGTATTCAAACGAAGAATTTGAGGCTCTCATAGGGAAGTATGATTACAATTTTAAACGTGGTGATATCGTTAAAGGTGTTGTATGCTCATACGAATCTGATGGAGCGATTGTTGACATTGGTTCAAAAAGCACAGCTTTTGTTCCAAGCTACGAAGTATCTGCAGATAAAAAAGCTCGTGTTGAAGATGTTTTAGAAAAAAATACTGAATACGAGTTTTTAATCATTAATGATTGTGACGAAAACGGAAAGTTCAATCTTTCTTATAAAAAAGTTCATCTTGCTCATACTTGGGCTGAGTTAGTTAAAATCAAAGAAGCAGATGAAACAATTGCAGTGGTTGTTACTCAAACTGTTAAAGGTGGTTTAATCGTTGACGTATCAGGAATCCAAGGATTTATTCCACAAGGTCAACTATGCGCTAGAGAAACCATTGCAAGCACTGGCGATAAAATTGAGGTTAAGATTTTATCTTTAGACAAAGCTCAAAATAATCTTATCTTATCTAATAAAAAAGTTTATGAAACAAATATGGCTGAAACAAGAAAAAATGTTTTTGCACAAATTGAAGTTGGCCAAATTGTTAAAGGCGAAGTTGTTAGAATAACTGACTTTGGCGCTTTCGTAAATGTTGGCGGCGTTGATTGCTTACTACCACTTTCTCAAATATCTTGGAAATGGGTTGAGCATCCAACAGATTTATTAAAGGTTGGTCAAGAAATTAATGTTGAAATTATTGATATTGACCACGACAAACAAAGAATCAGCTTGAGCTTGAAAAACACCGAGCCTGATCCTTGGATTAAAGCAGAAGAAGAGCTTAAAGAGGGTGACGTAAAAGAAGGTGTGATAACACGCATTAAATCCTTTGGTGCTTTCGTAGAAGTTCTTCCTGGAGTAGAGGCGTTACTTCCTCAATCTGCTTTAGCAGAACTACAAAACTCAAAAAATATTATTGTTAAAGCTGGTGATAAAATTGATACTAAGATTATCAAATTTAATCCAAAGGATAAACGAATTTCTCTTGGATTGCCAACTGATGAAGTTTAATTAAAATAATAAACAAACCCTTTGGATTAAAACCAAAGGGTTTATTTTAATTGTATTTTAAATACTCAAATTAAAAAATTTCATTTAAAACATTTATTTAATAAAAAATATGTTTAATAATTTTATAGTAAAATTAAACAATGAAAGTTCCACAAATCAATCCTTTATCAATATTTAAAACAGACTTCGGTTCTACTAAAGAACTTTATGCCTACGCAAGAAATAAGATAATAAATTGTGCTAAAAAAGAAAATAAAGAATATTTAATAATAGCGAACACTAAAACTAACAAAATATTATTTGAAAGAATGGGTAGTAAAGATTTTGTAGATATTAGAGACTTTTCTTTCCCATCAAAAGAAAAAGACAATATTGTTCTTATGCATGGCCATGTTACTAGATTCGGCTCACCATTATCCCCTACTGATTGTTATAACTTATGTGATGAAAAATATAAAAAAATTATTGCATTTAATAAAAAAGGACGCTTTTCTTTACTACAAAGAAAAGCTGATTCAAACACAGAAGAAGCTAAAAAATTTTTCAAATACGGAATATTTTTCGAAAAACCACCTATATTACCTAAAAATCCTTTAAAAAAATGGTTGGTTAAAACATTTGTAAATAGCCAAAAACTATATGAAAATTGGATTAAATATTTTGTAGAAAAGCCAAATATAAATTTTAAATATTTTTCAACAATGTTTAAATAAAATTCAAAATCCTATCCTCTCCAAAAAGAGGTAGAGTATTTCAAAAATTTTAAGTCCATCACAAGACCGTTTTAGCCCGTTGTATTTTTACACTCGGTTTGAGAAGAAAGGACAGTGAGTTTGATAAATTTTTATTCAACTAGCAAAAAATTTTTTTAGAGGAGTTATTATTTGTATAAATAGAAAGTAGGTGTATATAATGCAAGTAAATTTAAATCAAAGTGTTAATCAATCAAGCCCAAGTTTTAATGCTAAATTAATTATTAATAATAAATCGTGTTATGGTATAACTAAAGATGTTATAGCTGACATGAACAAGGTTGCTAAAAGAATAGGGACAAATAAAGACACTATAACAATAGAAATTGGAAAATTTAAGAGTTATCCGGATTCTTGGAGTGAAATGGGGCATAGATATACATTAACTACCCGTAGTCAAGAAATAACCGCAAATTCAAATATAAACGGCTTAGAAGAAATTAAAAACATTGGATACTCAACAACAAGAGATGCTTATCCTGGTGATTTAGCAGCAAATAATATTTTCAAATATCTATATGAACTCATAGATAGTAAAAAGTAATCATATTTATCAAAGAATCAGTTGGCAGGTTGGACGAAACCCAACAATTTTTAAAGTGCAAAAACAGTGCTATTTTGTGCAAGGTTGATGCAAAAATGTGCAAGAAAAGTCACTTTGTATTTTAACTCTCAATTTGAGAAGAAAGAACAGTGAGTTTGATGATTCGTATTTAGCTAGCAAAAAAATATTTTTTGAAGTTTAATATTAGCATAGATAGAAAGTAGGAGGAACCATGCAAGTAAAATCTATAGATAGCCAATATAGCTCTCCCAACTTTGGTATTAAATACATTAATCTGAGAAGCTGGAATCCTAGTATTTTAGATGCATTAATGAAATCTGATTTAGTAAAACAAA
This sequence comes from bacterium, assembly GCA_017482685.1. GTDB lineage: Bacteria > Cyanobacteriota > Vampirovibrionia > Gastranaerophilales > Gastranaerophilaceae > CAG-196. The sequence continues at coordinate 34,922 of JAFUMP010000027.1, forward strand.
TTGACCGTAAATATCCTAATGCTAGTGTAACATATGACTGTTTCGGACATCATTCTAAATGTTTTTATACTCTAGATTTTAATTTAAACAACATAATAAAACCGCAATTTCAAACAACCAAGTTTTTTAAACTAATCGATGAAATAAGAACGACAAGCCTTAAAGATCTGGAAAAAAATTTTATAGATGAAGTAGAAAGAAGAAATACAATAGAACAACAAGTTGAAAATATTTACAAAGCTGCAGAAGAAGCAAATGCAGGATTGGTAGAAGAAAAACACGAAAAAAGAAACACGAAGAATATATTTGTAAGGTTTATAAATCTTTTTAAATAATGCATTTGCAGTTATGTAGGACAGGACAATCTACAAGTAAGTTGTTAAAACTCAGGGTGCGTAAGTCGCTGTCCCTTTTTCATTTTATTTTGCAAAAAATCGCTAAGCAAGGGTGCAATTATTTGCACCTTTTTTAATTTTATATATACATTCCATTAAAATTCTCAAAACGGACTTTTATTACCCTCGCCCCTTGTGGGAGAGGGTGGGCAAAGCTCGGGTGAGGGGTATATAAAAAAGGAAAACAAAGTCCATCAAAAGTCCGTTTTCGTCCAGTTTGAAATTTATTTTTCAACATCTTTCTGACCGCCATGATTTAGTATTGTTGGGCAAGTGTCTTGGTGTATTTTGACATTCGGTTTGAGAAAAGAGAACTGTAGGTTTGATATTTTTCTCAACACTAATTTATACATCCTATTAGCTATCCAGCTTTATTTCTTAATGTTTATTTTATTTAATGTTTTATGTATAGCTCCTACTATAATTGTTTCAAACATTGCTATAAATCCTTGAAGTTTATTCCATTGTCCAAATTTGATGTTTTCTTGTATTATTCCATGTATTTTTTTTAATCCCTCTTTATAACTTAAATTAGCTCGAGGGGTTTCATCAATTTGTAAAAAGTTCAAACCTTTTTCTTTTACTAAATTTGATAGTTATTGCTCTTCTTTCAA
>JAFUMP010000028.1 GCA_017482685.1 bacterium
ATTCAAGACGCTTGATACCGATTTTAAACTGTTTTGAGCTATTAAGTTTGAAAGGTTGGTGTTTATGCTAAGCATTTTTTACACCTCTCTTTCACGCTTGAATTGAACATTCCAAGATCTGTTGCAAAGGCTTTATGCCCATTCCCTCGAAAAGCCCACGGATAGAGGGTTCTACCCCCCCCCCGAGAGGGTATGTCAAGCTATGCGCTAACTTGGCGCTTATCTCACATATTCCTTTGTACGATACTCTTGCTTCTAACAACGGCGAACATCCTTATCTTATTTAAATTATATCCTTAATATATTTTCTATGCCACAGTTTTAAATATTTCTAACAAAATTTAACAATATTGTTACATTTCGTTAGAAATCTTTACAATTTAAGTTTGTGGAGGATGAGCTTAACCTAAAATAGAATCTACAATTTCTCTAAAAGCACCATTACCGCCTTCAACAGAAGTAATTTGTATATTATTTATATTTTTAATTTTTTCAACAGCATTAGGTACAGTTATTGGATACTTAGTACAACATAAAGAATCATAATCGTTTACATCATCTCCAATATAAATATATTCTTCTTGAGAAAGATTATATTTTTTTAAAATTTCTTCTAAAACATTCAATTTATTACGTATACCTTGATGCACCTCTTCAATATTAAATTTTTCTTTAATTAATTCTATCGCAGAATTAGATTCACCAGAAATTATACCAACCATGTAACCATTTTTTTTCAATAAAGAAAAAGCCATTATGTCTTTAAAATTTAACTTACGACTGGTGCTTCCTTTTTCATCTACATAAACACAATTATCAGTCACAATTCCGTCAAAATCTGTTATTACCATTTTTATAGTCTTAGGTAAATTAAGCATAAGTTATCCTTTTACCCTACGTAATTTTTCAATAATAGGTAATTCTCTTGGGTAGACAATTTTCTTACCATCACCTAATAAAGCCGGAACAAGTCTTATATCACGCACCATGTGGTATAACCCAGCCATTTCTAAACTTGCTGCCTGATCAGAACCCCAATTTGTCCTATCAACTGTTATATGTCTTTCTACTGAATTTGCACCAATAGCAGCTGCTAATACCGAAGGTGTAACACCTCTTTCATGTCCAGAATAGCCTATTGGACAATCAAATTCTTGTTTAAAAGTTTCAATAACTCTTAGATTGGTTTCATAAGCTTCTGATGGATATGTTGAAGTACATTGATAAATAATCAAATCTTCTGTACCCAATACTTTAACAGCATGTCTTATTTCTTCCATTGTACTCATGCCTGTAGAAAGCAAAATAGGCTTACCTTTTGAACGGGTATATTTCAATAAATTGTCATCAGTAAGCGAAGCAGAAGCTATTTTATAACAAGGTACGTCAAACTGCTCCATAAAATCTACAGATTGTTCATCCCAACAAGATGCAAACCATAAAATACCCTTTTGTTTACAATATTCATCAATTTCTGCATACTGCTCATATCCGAACTCTAAGCCACGTTTTAAATCACCATTAGTTGTTCCAAAAACGCTATTTCTTTCTTTTGCTAATTCTTCTTTAGTGTAAACAACATCTACTGTTCTTTTTTGAAACTTAACAGCATCACAACCTGTTGTCACCGCAATATCTATAATTCTTTTTGCTAAATCTACTGAACCATTGTGATTTATACCAATTTCAGCAATTATAAAACACGGATGCCCATCACCAATGGTTTTATTAGCAATTTTTACAATCTTTGACATAAAACTCCTCTAAAACTAATTTAAATATTTTTTATACAAAGCAAAATCATCAGGGTCAACTACATGCTCAGATTTTGTTGTTTCTTTTTCTACTTCATTTTCAACTGAATCTACTTGTGTAAACAAAGAATCAATTATAACGTCTTGATTCTCTTCGACGGTATTAACTTCTTTAATTATATTTTCAGGTGTTGAGTTCTCATTTTTTTCGATTTCGTCAAGTGAGCAATGAGTTTTTGTAGAATGTTTAGAAAATTTAATCGAAGGTATTTCAATCTTAGGAATTTCTATTTTAGGTATCTTTATACTTGGTATTTCAATATGAGAAAACTCTTCTGTAACTAAAGATTCTTTATCAATAGAGCCTAAGTCTTTAATCAGTTGAATTGCAGAAGAAGAAGCTCCGATTAACATTCTTTTGCCATCAAGTTCAACAACATGTAATGTTTTATTATTTCCTAATTGAGTTGTAGAAATAACAGAAACCTGATTTCTAGCGAATTCACCTTGTTGACGTTTTAACGTCTTAAAGCCAACTTTGTTCAACTTAGCATAAATAATACCTGTTAAATAAATTAATAAAACAACGAATACTAGCGATAACACTACAGAAATCAAGCTTGGTTCATTTCCTATAGACTGATTTGCCATTGCAGATAAATCCCCTGCTCCTGACACTGTCGCAGCTTGAGCAGGTTGAGAGATATAAGCCAACGATTCTGGCAAATCCGGTAATACTTCAAATTTCTCTACAGCATTCACCAAACTCGGCGTCAAGCCAGCTACTACTCCCAAAAAATAAACTAAAAATCTTCTCATTTATAATTACCCTAATTTCTGGTATAATTATAACATAAAAATTTTAAATAGGTTTATTTTCCATGCTAATTGATTTTTTAGAGTTTATTACACACGAATATTTTAACGTAATGTTTCTTTCGTTAAATATATTTATTCTAATAGTATTAATTTCATCATTAATTTTTGTTAGAGATTCTCGTAAGCGCTGGAATAAAGTTTCAGACTATCTTGGAGATGTAACCAAAACTGTTGATTCAGTTAGGTATGGTAATTTAACAAAAAAAATAAACAAATTAGACATTTTAGATTCACATGACTTGACTGAAAGCTTGAATAGAATGATTGAAACACTCAAAGACAGAGAAGTCATGATTGATGAGTTTCAAAAAGATTTAATAAAACAAAATAAAATTTTGGAACAAACAGTAAACAGTTTATCAGATGGTTTGATGATTGTTAATGAAAATGGCGAAATCTATAGAGCGAATGAAAAAGTAACACAATGGTTCGAAAAAAATGGAAAATCTTTATTAGGTAAATCGCTTTATGATTATATAGAAATTCCATACCCTAAAAGTATTAGTCATTTCAATAATGACGAAATCGTTATACCGACAAAACGCTCTTCAAATTTTTCCGCAAGCTCTGTTGAACTTAACTTAGAAGATAAAAAAGAACGATATATGGTTATTATTCGTAATATAACCGACCAAAAAGAATTAGAAACTTTGAAAGAAGATTTTGTAGCAACTTTAACACATGATTTAAAAGTTCCAATTATTGCAGAAACAAACATGATTGATTTGTTTTTGAACGAAAAGTTTGGCCCTATAAATGAAAAACAAAAAGTCGCACTGCAAAACATGCAAATCTCTAACAAAGAGCTCTTAGAGCTTGTACAAACTGTACTTGAGACTTATAAAATAGGTAAAATTTCTCTCTATAAGGAAAATATCAGTCTTAAAAATTTCATCAACGATATTATAGAAGAAATGAATCCTATCGCGGAAAAAACAAAAAATAAATTAGATTTTATTCTTACAAGAGATATTTGCGTTTATGCAGATAAATTCCAATTAAAAAGAGTTCTTAAAAATCTAATCCAAAATGCTATTTCTTATGGCAGGCCTAAAACACCAATTGAAATTAAAATAAGTGAAATTCCTGGATATACAGTAATAAAAGTTAAAGATCACGGTGAAGGGATTTCAAAAGAAAATATTGATAGAATATTTAACAAATATTATTCTGCAGCTAGAAAATTTAGAAAAATTGGAACAGGTTTAGGATTATTTTTAGCATTACAAATAATAAAAGCGCATAAAGGTGATTTAACAGTAGAAAGCGAAGAAGGAGAATTTACGGAGTTTTGTATAAAACTTCCTATTAATTATGAGCAATATTCTTTACCATACTAAATTTTTAGACCTAAAATCAACACCATCTAAATCTGGTAATCAATGGGTCTATGCACACAGACCAAACGCAAAAGATGTCGTTGTAATTTTACCAACAACAAAAGACGAAGTTTTATTTTTGATAGAAGAACGCCCTCCTATTCAGGCAGAAAACATTGGAAAATACACGATAGGAACTGCAGCTGGACTTGTTGGAGATGAAAGACTAGGTGAATCCGTAGAAGAAGCTTTAGCAACAGAGCTTCTAGAAGAAACAGGGCTCGTTGCTAAAAATATCGAAATAAAATCAAAGAAAGTTGCAAGCTCTGCGGGATGCGTTTCTGAAACATGCACTATTGCTATTGCGCATATTGAAAATAAAACAGAAATAAAAAAACCTGTAGATGATGGTGGTATTATTGTAGATAGAGTGTGGGTAAAAAAAAGTAATATTCACACTTGGCTAGCAGAAAAAGAAGCTGAAGGTTTTGTTTTAACAGCTCAAGTTTTAGCAGCATTATTTTATTTAGAAAAATAGGAGTTCATTATGTCCACAAAAGGTATAAGAGGCGCAATCACAGTTAAAGAAAACACAAAAAACGCTCTAGAAGAAGCAACGCTAAAGCTTTTAAATGAAATGATTCTAAAAAACAAGATAAGCACCGAAAAAATATCACATGTGATTTTTTCAGTAACCTCAGATTTAAACGCAGATTTCCCTGCAAAATTTGCTCGATTAAATTTAAACTGGACAAATGTTCCTATGATGTGTTTTAACGAAATTGATGTTCCAGAATCACTAAAAAAATGTTTAAGAGTGCTTATTGTTGTAAACTGTAATGATGATTTTATACCAGAATTTATATATTTAGATGGAGCAGCTAATTTAAGAAAATGAAAATTTTAGTAGTTGATGATATAGTTGGTTGGCAAAATTACCATATCGAAGTTTTAAAAGAATTATTTCCAAATGCTGATTTTTATAAAGCAAATTCTGCAAGAGAAGGCTATGATATGCTTTTAGAGCATAACAATTCGCCTTTTGACGTAATTGTTACGGATATGCAAATGGAATCTGATTTTGAGCCTAAATATGCTGGAGAATGGTTTATCGAACAGATTAAAAGTTTCAATCAATATAAAAAAACAAAAGTTGTTATTATTTCAGCAGCATATAACATTCAACATATTGCTGAAACTAATAATGTTCTTTATATACGAAAATCAACTGCCAGAAGCTTTCCACAAGCTTATGAAATATTAACACAAGATTAATAAATAGCAAAATTTTGCTATGAAAGTCTTTTTATTTAAATTGGTTGCGGGAGTCCACATTGAACGTGTTTGGAAATTTGAAAGCAAGTTAAGAAAGACATCTTCGGCAGATGTCATTGCAACACTATCCAAGAAAAAGGTATTTTCTAGGAATTTCATGGAAACTACTATGGGTTTAACAACAGGTCAAGCTTACTGGTACATACAACATTTCTTGCGTTCTGGCATGATTAAGAAACTGAAGGTTACTGAATATGTTGGAAACAAAGGCAAGAAAAAAAAGGTCTTATAAAGGTAACATTATTGAATTAAAACACATACTGTTTAATCTTATAAGATGTTTTCAGTTATAGCTATACCATCATAACAAATCTTAACATCATTACAAAGAACGGCAATCATACATTAATAGGATTTCAGAGGGTATTACATTAAGTCTATCATATTGTTAATGCGTATCAATTTATCAAGATTACATGTACATAACTTATTGTTTATCAGTTCTATAATCTTAGCTATATCTTTCTCTGGTTCTGGTAACAATAATTCAACAGGGGAAATGTTAAATACATCACATACTTTATCAACAGTTTCTGCTGTTGCTTGATACTTGTTATGTTCAAGGTTTCTATATCCTTGAACACTCATATTAATTTTCTCTGCAAATTGTTCCTGTGTAAGTTTCATACTTACACGTAGTCTTTTTATACCACCGTTAATCATTTCTTGATAACTCATAACTATTATTTTCACTTATCTTGTAACAAATTAAAACTAATCATATAGACAAGTATGTACTACTTGTAGTATGCTTTGACTGTTGTTAAGGACGATGATAGTGAATGGCAAAAGTTGTTTCTTCATAGGTAGTAGGCATTCATCAGATGACCTCATAGAACAATTAAAACAAGCGATTGAAACACATATAACAGGGTATGGTGTTAAGACCTTTATAGTCGGACACTATGGCAACTTTGATAGTATGGTTATAGGTGCTTTAAGAGAGGCTAAGAAACAACATAACGACATAGAGCTATATTTACTTGCACCATACGCATTAAATCAAAAGACAGACACACCAGAGGGCTTTGACGGTACAATTTATCCAGACGGATTAGAGAAAGTACCATTTAGACTTGCAATAGTTCAAGCAAACAGATTTACTGTCAAAAATTCTGATTACCTCATAGCACATTCGGGGATTAGTAACTCAAGAAAGATTGTAGAATATGCTCAAAGCCTTGAAAAGAGAGGTCTAATCAAGGTTACATTATTATAGTTAATAGGTCGGCTTTACTAAGCCGACTTTATTTATAGTTGGCATAGTAATGCCAACCTATAATTTTTATTTACCCTTTCAAAATTCCCAAATTGGACTTTTTACGGACTCGGCTCTAATCCCTTCCCAGGATGGGGAAGGTGCCGAAGGCGGATGGGGTGATATAGGATCAGTGAGTAACAAAAGTCACTTTTCTTTCGGCAGAGTGCAAAATCCGCTTGGAGTAGTTTG